>NC_020911.1:0-22500 GCF_000155675.2 Octadecabacter antarcticus 307 | reverse complement strand
TTGAGAGCAACTTCAAGGAACGCGACCACCGCACCAAACAGGGCAAGCGTCATAAAGAGGCCGCCGACGCCACTGGTCAGGAATGGCAGCAGCACAACAACAGTTTGAATAGGGAGTAAGATCGCGAACGTTTTACGCGGCCCGATCTTGGCCACGACACGGCTGGCCAGTTGCAATGTTGGGATCAACGCAACCGGTAATCCAAGCAGCGCGACCGCAAGGTCTGCTTTGCTCAGCCCTAAACTTTCCTTGACATAAGGGATCATCGCCAGCCATGCGCCAAAGGCCATTGGCTGAAGCATAAACAGCGCCATGATAAGAAGTGTTGCGTTGCGCGTGGCCAATGGGGTCATGGGTCGAAGCTATCAACCGCGTGCTGAAACAACAGCCGCTTTTTGTGACGGCTTGTAACGTGTCGCCAGCAGCGCAAGAATCACGGCGAGATGCAGCAACGGTTCAACTTCCCAAACTTTTTGCACCATTATAAAATGCACAGCCCCAAGCACCGCGATCAGGTAGACAAGTTTGTGCAACTTGCGCCACGCGGCACCGCCAATTTTTCGCAGGGAGAGGTTGTTGGATGTGATCACCAACGGGATCATCATCAAGAACGCCGCCATACCGATGGTAATATAGGGACGCTTCCAGATATCGCCCCACATTTGTTCCCAGCGCAGGGACATATCCAGCACGACCCAAATCCCCAAGTGAACCACGACATAGACGAACGCCATCACACCAATTGCGCGGCGGAATTTCAGCAGATTCAACTTCAGATATTTGCGCAGCGGCGTAACCGCGAGGCCGACGATAATCAGTTTCAGCGTCAGGTCCCCCATTTCGCGTTCAAGCGCATTGATTGGTTCAATACCCATGCCGCCTGTTGCAGCACTGTAAAATAGGTACGGGATCGGGATCACCAGAAGAAGATAAAGCGCCCAAGTTGGGATTTTTCGGGCGTAGGTGTTGATGGTATCGATCATCTGGTGTTCTCTTTTCGCAATTGTATTGGCAGGCAGCCTATCGTCAGATCGACCGAGAATGCGCGACTGGGGCATGTCAGCGTGGACTGAAAGATGACGTAGCCCATTATCTATTACGTCGCATCATCCAGAGACCGAGCCCCATGAGGATGAGAGAGACACCAACGAACGGGAATAATATGCTATCGCGATAGAGCGTCGCGATCAGGCTGCTTGCGCCAACCGACGCAAGCACGAACGGCAGTAAAGCCGTAAAGCAACAGACCAAACCGACGCTGGCACCCAATCCGCCCATGAACGTGATAATTCGACCCATCAATAGTTCGTTGTCAGATCCATGCCGTCATAAAGACTGGCGACTTCGGGATAGCCATTGAACATCAACGTGTCTTGGCGAGACGAGAACAAGCCACCACCGATCAAGCGTTCGGACGCTTGGCTCCAGCGGGGGTGATCGACCTCAGGGTTCACGTTTGAATAAAACCCATATTCGCGCGGACCGATCTTGTTCCATGTGGTCGGTGGCTGTTCATTGGTCACGGTGATCCGAACGATGGATTTGATCGACTTGAACCCGTACTTCCACGGCACGACCAAACGGATTGGCGCGCCGTTTTGGTTTGCCATGGGCCGTCCGTAAACGCCCGTCGCCATAATCGTAAGCGGGTGCATCGCCTCATCCAGACGCAAGCCTTCGACATAGGGGAAATCAATTACCCGACGCTGCACGCCTTCCATGACATCCGGCAAAACCGCTGTCTCAAACGCCACATGGGTGGCGCCGGTCTGGATACCGGCCTTGTTCAGCAGATCAGCGAGTTCAAAACCATTCCACGGGATCACCATCGCCCACGCTTCGACACAGCGGAAACGATACAGGCGTTCCTCCATCGTCATATCGGCAGCCAGATCGGCCAACGAAAACGTCCCCGGATTATCAACCATACCGTCAATCGTAACTTCCCAAGGATCGGTGATCATATCGCCCGAATTGTCTGCCGGATCTGATTTACCCGTGCCGAATTCATAAAAGTTATTGTAAGTGGTGATTTCTTCCCACGTATTCGGCTCAAGCGCTTCTTGCGCAGCGACTGCACCGCCCAAAGCACCCGCACTTGCCATACCGGCAAGGACCGCGCGGCGGTTCAACCAAAGTGGTTCCGGCGTGATATCTGCACGGGTGAAGGTGTTTTTCCAGCGGTTGGCCATGGGTCTCTCCGACATATAATTTCAATATGTGTATATAGGAGAACGTTCACAGGTCACTAAAAGCCGTGTCACGTCTGCGCGGGGAGACTGTAATGTTTGCGCCTGTCGCGGGCGGGGAGGGGGACTAGTCCCCCGTCCTGCGGACTCCCCCAAGGATATTTATGAAACAAAGACAGCCTCAAGAAGGATAGAGCGTTGAGAGAGGGATACTGGTCGAGTCAGGTTGAACGATGCGGACGTGATCGCGGCGCATCTTGCGGGGTTCAGACACGCCAACCGAATGGGCGATGATTTCGACTTCTTTAACGATGCCCTTGGCGTAGGCTGCAACTTTTTCCCATTTTTCATCCGGCACAAGGCCCTTTTGAAACCGTGGGTCGTGGGTGGTGATCCCCGTTGGGCATGTGTTTTTGTTGCATTTGAGCGCTTGGATACAACCGAGCGAGAACATGAAGCCACGTGCTGACGTGATGAAATCCGCGCCTGCGCACAGCGCCCAAGCTATATCACCGGGATTCACCAGTTGCCTGACGCAACAATACGGATGCGGTCCCTGAGGCCGCGTTCATTGCGCATTGCGGAC
Source organism: Octadecabacter antarcticus 307 (assembly GCF_000155675.2). Taxonomy (GTDB): domain Bacteria; phylum Pseudomonadota; class Alphaproteobacteria; order Rhodobacterales; family Rhodobacteraceae; genus Octadecabacter; species Octadecabacter antarcticus. The sequence goes on along the minus strand of NC_020911.1, from coordinate 19,725 downwards.
ACACGCGGCAAGGCTTCGCGGATTGAGACGCCGACCAGATCGATTAACGGCATGGGTGCAGCACCGGTTCCACCTTCACCGCCATCCAGCGTGATGAAGTCGGGGGCAGATTCAATGCCTCTCTTTATTATGGTGTCAAAAAACTCTGCAAAGTCGGATTCCGAACCCATCACCGTCTTGATACCTGTGGAAAGGCCCGAAACATCCCGCACATGTGCAATAAAATCGAGCAGGTCATTCCAGTCATCGACTTCGGCGTGGCGGTTGGGGCTGATCCCGTCACGACCTTTGGGGATGCCCCTTATCTCAGCAATTTCGGCGCTGATTTTGGCGGCTGGTAATATCCCGCCTTTACCGGGCTTGGCGCCTTGGGCAAGTTTGATTTCAATCATCTTGACTTTGTCGCGTGCAGCAACCTGGCGCAATTTGTCATCGTCCAGATTTCCGTCATCGTCCCGCACGCCAAATTTCGCGGTTCCCATCTGAAAGACAATGTCGCAATTGCCTTCTAAATGGTACGGCGACAGCCCGCCTTCGCCGGTGTTCATCCAAACGCCCGCCGATGCACAGCCACGCGACAAGGCTTGCACGGCAGGTTTGGAAATCGCGCCATAAGACATGCCTGACAAGTTGAAAATGGATTTCGCCGTATAGGGTGACCGCGCGCCCTGCCCGATCACCATGGGATCGGTGCTGGCAAACTCATTATCCAGTGGTGGAAACGCCGCGTTCACAAATATCGGCGTTCCGGGCACGTTCAGGTTTCGGGTTGATCCGAACGCAACGGTGCTACTGCCCTTATCGGCGGCGTGTTTCACCCATTCGCGTTGGGCGCGGTTGAAGGGCAGTTCTTCGCGGTCCATCGCAAAGAAATACTGACGAAAAAATTCGCCCAGCGCCGAGAACAAAGACCGAAATCGCCCAACGACTGGGTAGTTCCGCCGGATTGCATCCTGCGTCTGGGTGCGATCAATGAAGCCCAACACAACGATCGCCAGAACCATGAGACCCGCCGCAACAATAAGCGCGACGGCGAGGCCTTCGAAGACCGACATGCTGAAACTGGAAAACATCCGCGATCATCCCTGATTGTGATACAAATTACGGGCACAAGACAGACTGCCAACCACAGGGTCAAGACAGGCATCAACGGTGCACGTTTCAATAAGGCGACTACGGCCACAATTCCAGCATGGCGGCCGCCGATCTACCAAGGCGCCTAGCGTTAAAACAGTGGCAAGTTGCGTTTATTTTCTGTCGATTTGTGTCAGTCGGAACGAATTTGATCAACCTGTTGTGACTTGAAACCGAAAAAAACGCGGGCTTAGTTTGGAACGCCTAAGCGTCAACCTGCGTAGGCGGAATACCCCTTATAGTGCAGGATCAAAAGGTCACGTAAATCATTTTTGTACCGACTCGGTATTCGTCTTTTTAAAAGGAATAACACTATGCTTCGTCGTACTTTCATGGCCGCTACGGCCACACTCGCCCTGACCGCATCTACAGCATTTGCGGACGGTCATTCCAAAGACATCGTGGACACCGCCGTTGACGCGGGCACGTTCACAACGCTGGTAGCTGCTGTTACAGCTGCTGGCTTGGTCGACACGCTGAAAAGCGAAGGCCCGTTCACAGTTTTTGCACCAACGGATGAAGCGTTTGCTGCCCTTCCCGAAGGCACTGTCGAAGGCCTGCTGGCTGATCCAGAAGCCCTCACCGCGATCCTGACGTACCACGTCGTTGCCGGCAAAGTGATGTCTGGTGATCTGTCGGATGGCATGACTGCCGCAACCGTAAACGGCGCAGACGTCACAATCATGACCGAAGGCGGAGTGATGGTGAATGGCGCGAACGTGGTTACTGCAGATATCGAAGCGTCCAACGGTGTCATCCACGTAATCGATACTGTTTTGATGCCACCGATGTAAGTCGGTTTGCACTGTAACGATTGGCTCCAGCGCATCCACCCGATGCGCTGGGGCTTTTTTGTGCGCGAGGTTTCAGGACGCGTGCATGATATCTTTGATGTAGGGCAGTGTCATCGCTGCAATAATTCCGACGCTCACGCCATTGCCAAGCAGGATCGGCACACCCAAAAATTTCGGCGCGGTCACACTCAGGCAGCTGCAAACGACAGCACAGAAGGACAGCGTGATCGGGTCCATGTGCTTAACCTAGAAGATGGACCCGACCCTTTTCGGCATTTAATGAACCACCGCTTCGTCAGGCTTCGGGCGGTTCGAAACGCTGATCCGATCCCCCACCAACAACCCGTCAACGCCCGCCGAAACCGGCACGGTGTCACCGTCTTTCACGTCCCCTGAGAGCAGCATTTCCGCCAGCGGGTCTTGCAAAGCACGCTGGATCACCCGCTTTAATGGCCGTGCGCCAAACACCGGGTCGTAGCCTTCATCAGCCAACCATTTGCGCGCACCGTCATCCAGTGCCAGATTGATTTTACGCGACGCAAGCCGTTTCAAAAGCCGCGACATCTGGATCGTGACGATCCCGTCCATGTCGGTCCGTGCAAGGCGATCAAAGATAACCGTTTCATCAAGGCGGTTCAGAAATTCCGGCCGGAAATGTGCCCGCACCGCATCCATAACATTGCGCTTGGCGTCCGCCATGTCTGACCCTTCGGGCAACTGGCTGAGCGCCTGTGATCCGAGGTTTGATGTCAGAATGATCAACGTCTGTTTGAAATCGACAGTGCGACCTTGTCCGTCTGTCAACACGCCGTCATCCAATACCTGTAACAAGACGTTAAACACATCGGGATGCGCCTTTTCGACCTCGTCAAACAGGATCACCTGATACGGACGTCGCCGCACAGCTTCAGTCAATACGCCACCTTCGTCATATCCAACATAGCCCGGAGGGGCACCGATAAGACGCGACACCGAATGTTTCTCCATAAACTCGGACATATCCAAGCGCACCATCGCATTATCATCATCAAACAGGAATTCTGCCACGGCTTTGGTGAGCTCGGTTTTACCGACACCCGTTGGCCCGAGGAACAGGAAACTGCCCAATGGCCGCCCCTCATCGTTCAGGCCCGCGCGTGCACGACGCACGGCGTTGGCGACAGACCGAACAGCTGTGTCCTGCCCAATGACGCGCTTGTGCAGCCCGTCTTCCATGCGCAGCAGCTTTTCACGCTCACCTTCGAGCATTCTGGCGACGGGGATGCCTGTCCAACGTTCAACCACGCTGGCAATCTGTTCAGGGCGCACGGCTTCTTCGACCATAAGATTGCTGTCTTCACCGTCGCCCAGCTGCTTTTCAAGCTGCGGGATCACGCCGTAAGACAGCTCCCCCGCCTTGGCGAGGTTACCCTGACGTTTCGCGATATCTAACTCGGCGCGGGCCTGATCAAGGTCTTCTTTTAGACAACGCGCCCCTTCGAGTTTATCACGTTCCGCTTGCCACTTTGCTGTCATGCTGACGGATTGCTCCTGCACCTTTGACAATTCACCCTCAAGCTTTTTAAGACGATCTTTCGACGCCTGATCGTCCTCCATACGCAAGGCTGCGGCTTCGATCTGCAATTGCATAACTTGCCGGTCAAGCTGGTCGAGTTCTTCGGGTTTGCTGTCCACTTCCATGCGCAAGCGCGACGCGGCTTCATCCATAAGGTCAATGGCTTTATCAGGCAAGAAACGGTCAGTAATATAACGGTGGCTAAGTGTTGCCGCCGCGACCAGCGCGCTGTCCGAAATCCTCACGCCGTGGTGCAATTCATATTTTTCTTTGATGCCACGCAGGATGCTGATCGTGTCTTCGACGGTCGGTTCCTGAACGACAATTGGCTGGAAACGCCGTGCAAGGGCTGCGTCTTTTTCAACGTATTTGCGGTATTCATCCAGCGTCGTCGCACCAACACAGTGCAGCTCACCACGCGCCAATGCAGGCTTAATCAGGTTCGCGGCGTCCATCGCACCGTCGCCTTTACCCGCACCAACAAGCGTGTGCATCTCATCGATAAAAATGATGATCTCACCCACCGCTTCGGTGACTTCGTTCAGCACAGCCTTAAGGCGTTCTTCGAATTCGCCACGGTACTTCGCACCAGCAATCAACGCGCCCATATCGAGCGACAACAGCGATTTATTGCGCAATGATTCCGGCACGTCACCGTTGACAATGCGCAGCGCCAAACCTTCGGCAATCGCAGTCTTACCCACGCCAGGTTCGCCGATCAATACAGGGTTGTTTTTTGTTCGGCGCGACAAAACCTGCATCGCGCGACGGATTTCTTCGTCACGACCGATAATCGGATCAATTTTGCCTTCGCGGGCACGCGCCGTCAGGTCCATCGCGTATTTCTTCAGCGCGTCATAGCCTTCTTCAGCCGACGCCGTGTCAGCCGTGCGACCTTTACGGATGTCGTTGATGGCAGAATTGAGCGTTTGTGCCGTCACGTTACCGGCGTCCAGCGCATCTTTGGCTTTGGATTTAACCATCGTGAGCGCCATAAGAATACGTTCGACAGGCACAAAGCTATCGCCAGCCTTCTTGGCGAGCTTTTCAGCCTCCGCCAACATTTTGCCAGTTGTTCCGTCCATAAAGGTTTGCGCTGCATCACCCGTCACTGTGGGCATTTTGGCCAGTGCAATATCGACGTTCTGCAAAACCCGTGCAGCATCGCCGCCAGACGCATTAATAAGGTTCGCAGCCAGTCCTTGATCATCATCAAGCAGGGCCTTGAGCAAATGTTCAGGGGCAAGCCGTTGATGGCTTTCACGCATCGCGATCGTCTGGGCGGCTTGAATAAAACCGCGCGACCGCTCTGTGAACTTTTCTAAGTTCATGGTCTTCTCCTTTGTATAAGCGCCCCATTTCGGATGCTGCCCGCATATGCGGCACAGGCTGTCTGGGGCCTCTGTGGATATATGGGGCGCTGCGCGTGGCCGTTCAAGGTCGGTTGATGATTGTGGATCACAGGCATAGAACGACAAAAATTACAGGAGACTGCCATGCCCGATTTGAAGACCGCTGATGACCGCCTGATCGTTGCCTTGGATATGCCAGACGCATTGTCTGGAATGGCAATGGCCGAAAAAATCGGCGATGCAGTGTCTTTCTATAAAATAGGGTTGGGCATGCTGACTGGCGGTGGGCTGGCCTTGGCCAATGAGCTTGCCGACGAACACGGCAAACGTATTTTCCTCGATATGAAGCTGTTCGATATCGGCGCCACCGTTGAGGCTGCGGTGCGTGGCCTGTCGCAGTTCGGCCATGATTTCCTGACTGTGCACGGTGACCCCCATGTGGTGCGCGCTGCGGCACAGACCAAAGGCGACATGAAAATCCTCGCCGTTACGATCCTGACGTCTTTGGATCGCGCCGATCTGGATGCATCCTGCATCAAGGCGGGCGATATTACCGATCTGGTTCAAGAACGCGCAGGGCTGGCGCTGTCCAATGGCGCGGATGGCGTGATCGCGTCACCGCAAGAAGCGGCCTTGATCCGCGCGCTGCCAGAAGCCGAGGGTAAGCTGATCATAACCCCCGGTGTGCGCCCTGCTGGGGCCGATCTCGGCGATCAAAAGCGGGTCACGACCCCTGCGCAAGCAATCGCAAACGGCGCAGATCACGTGGTTGTCGGGCGTCCAATCTGGCAACATAGTGATCCCAAAGCGGCAGCTGAAGCGATTTTGGTAGAACTCCACTCCCCACAGGAAATGTCCTAAAACGCCTACAAACATGGGCGACTAGCACACCGAACACGCGTTATTGCATCCAATCACGGGGTTGGATGAAAACGTGAGTTTTCTTCACCTGTAATATTATCAAGCTTACCCCCAGATGTTGTGCAGGCCAATCAGCCAAGCAAATACTAACCAGAAGGGGACGCATGATGATAGAACTGAATAACGTTCACTACACCGGACGCGGCTTTGACTCTGCTGTGGTTTTGCCAACCGACAACGGGCCATTAAACTTCACGTGCCCCGCTGATGGGCCTGCGTCGCTTAATCCGATCCACGCACTGCGGCGCTAAGTTTCAAGAACGTCTGTCACTGCCTCTGTCCGAATTGTCCCTCGGCCCGGCTTTGTTGCACAAATAGTCATGTATTTGGGATTCATGTTGTGAATCCAGCATGGTAGCTTGTGTGTATGAGCAAACCTATCCCCCGATTTACCGCACAAGAAACTGGCCTGAGTATAACAAGGCCCCGAAGCAACGCGGGTCACTGACCATTTGGTTTAACCCAGAGGTCACGTGGAAAGCTATGCCGACCCTTGCCCGGCAGTGGTTTGCCTGCAAACCATGAGAGGGGTGCAAACCGGGCCGTCAGCCACGCTACAGTGATGCTGCGATCCAAGCCTGTCTTACGTTGAAAGGGCATCGTCAAGTTGTCGGCGATCTTCGCAACGATAGCCCGGACGCCGGATCTCAAGCAGCCTTCAGCACTCGCGTGATGTCGTCCCAGATCCAATGGGCGTCGGCTCTGGACTGACGGTAGCAAGCGGCTGAAAGCGTGTGGCGGCGGTGGCGGAAGACATTTTGGATTTGATCGTGGACGGAGAGAAATTGTTGCGCTTGGCGGGGTGATTTGAACCGACCCATGCATTTTTCTCGCCGCCGGGTCGGCCTGTGCGACCCTTCGGATCGATTGTTGAGTCTCTTATGGCTTCGGTGCTCGATGCCTGGAGCGAGGTCCTTTAGTGCGGCCCCGTAGCTTCGGAGTTTGTCCGTCACAACGACCCGTGGCGCGCCAAATGTTTTGAATAGCTCGCGGAAAAACCGATCCGCGGCCCGTTTATTTCGCCGAGACTGGACGAGGATGTCCAGCACATCGCCGTTGCTGTCGACAGCGCGCCATAGCCAATACTTCTTGCCGTTTGTCGGAAGGACAACTTCGTCCAGGTGCCATTTGTCCGCCACTTTGGGTCGATCTCGGCGGATCACCTTGGCATATTGTGATCCGAATTTCGCTACCCAAGCGCGGATGGTCTCGTGGCTGACTATAATCCCGCGTGCTGCCAGCAAGTCCTCGACATCGCGCAAACTCATGGGAAATCGGTGATAGGCCCAGACGGCGTATGCGATGATCTCAGGAGAAAAACGATAGCCTAAGAAGGCGCCAGATTGCTTGGGCTTGATCATACGAATGCATACCCCGAAGGGAAATACCCCGCAACTTGACGATCCCGTTTAAGCACCCATATACGCGCATCGAATATGTCGTCGATGAGGTTGGAGTAAGCCGGCAAACGGCGGGAAAGTACCTTAACGAACTTGAAGCCTCAGGACTTCTCAAGAAAATGAAAGTTGGCCTGAACAATTACTACATCAACGGACCGTTAGTTCAGTTGCTCGCGAAACCCTAAACCACAACCTCAACCCGTTCCTGCTCGCCGACACCGAACACCCGTTTGTAGCGGGCGATCTCTGATTTTGGGCCCATGGCTTTGTTCGGATTATCGCTCAGCTTGACGGTGGGTGATCCGTTGGCCGACACCGCTTTGCAGACGAGGGAGAACGGGGCGAGGGTGTCGCCGGGGGTCAGGCCTTTGAAGTCGTTGGTGAGCATGGTGCCCCAACCGAACGACACGCGGGTGCGGCCCTGAAATTGTTTGTGCAGTTGCACGATTTTATCAACGTCGAGCCCGTCACTGAAGATCACCAGTTTATCGCGCGGGTCTTCGCCACGGTCTTTCCACCATTTAATCGCGACCTCTGCGGCGGTGGCGGGATCGCCGGAATCAACACGGATGCCTGTCCAACCCGCGAGCCAGTCGGGGGCATTGTCGAGGAACCCTTGGGTGCCATAGGTGTCGGGCAGGATAATGCGCAGGTTGCCGGAGTGTTCGTCTTGCCAATCCGACAGCACATCATAGGGCGCGCGCGCGAGCATTGCGTCGTCTTTCGCCAATGCCGAGTAGACCATGGGCAGTTCGTGGGCGTTGGTGCCGATGGCTTCGACATCGTTGCTTTTGGCGATGAAGCAGTTGGAGGTTCCGGTGAAGCTGTCACCGAGGCCTTCGCGCAGGGCCCGGACGGCCCATTCCTGCCACAGGAACGAATGGCGCCGACGGGTGCCGAAGTCCGCGACGCGCAACTGGTCCAGTGAGCGCAATTTTTCGACCTTTTCCCAAAGTTTCGTCATGGCGCGGGCATAGAGCACCTGAAGTTCAAAACGGCCCATTGTGCTGAGGACCGCGCGGCCGCGCAGTTCCATCAGGATCGACAGTGCGGGAATTTCCCAGAGCATGACTTCGGGCCATGAGCCCTCAAATGTCAGTTCATATTGGCCGTCGTGTTTTTTGAGGTGGTAGGGCGGCAGGCGCAGTGTTTCGAACCAGTCCATGAATTCGGGGCTAAACATAGAGCGTTTGCCGTAGAAGGTGTTGCCGCGCATCCATGTGGATTCGCCGCGCGTCAGGGAGAGGGAGCGGACATGATCGAGTTGTTCGCGTAGTTCGCCTTCGTCGATTTGATCGGCCAAGCGGATGGATTTGGAGCGATTGATCAGTGAAAACGTGACTTGGGTGTCAGGTTTGTTGCGAAACACCGACTGACACATCAGCAGTTTGTAGAAATCCGTATCGATGAGGGAGCGGACGATCGGGTCGATCTTCCATTTGTGGTTCCAGACGCGGGTTGCGATATCGACCATAACAGGCTCCAAATTTTGTTGGGTCTGTTAGAACAAAGCGGACGGCGCGGGTAAAGGGATGATATGATGCGGATGCAGCGGATGATTACGGCGGTCGAGGCCCATGCAGAGGGTGAAGGCGGGCGGGTGATTACAGGCGGGATGCCGGTGTTGAAGGGCAATTCGGTGTTCGAAAAGATGCGCTACATGCAGGACCACCACGACGATATCCGGCTGTTGATGCTGCGCGAACCGCGTGGAAATCCGGCGCTGTGTTGTAATGCGATTGTACCGCCCTGTGATCCGTCGGCGGACGCTGGATTTATCATCATGGAGCAGACGGAATACCCCCCGATGTCGGGTAGCAATGCGATTTGTGTGGCGACGGTGTTGTTGGAAACCGGCATCGTTGCGATGGTTGAACCTGTGACGATGTTGCGGCTGGAGGCCCCTGCCGGGGTGATCGAGGTCAAAGCGACGTGTAAGGACGGCAAGGTTGAGCGGGTCGAATTTATGAACGTGCCTGCCTTTGCGGCGCACATTGGCGTGCCGCTGGATGTGCCGGGGTTTGGCACGGTTGAAGTGGATATTGCGTGGGGCGGGATGTGGTTTGTGATCGCGGAAGCGGCGCAGTTTGGCATTGATCCAAGGGCTAAAAATGGCGGCGCGGTTGTGCGTGCGATTGAGGCGATGCGCGATGCGGCAGTGAAGATGTATCCTATGGCCCACCCCGATAATCCCGATCTGGCGGGGCCGACAATTGGGCAGTTGACCGCGCCAGCGACGGATCCTGCCACCCATGGGCGCAGCGCAGTTTCGGTATCGTCGGGGGTGTTTGATCCGTCAAAGCCCGAGGCGTTGACAGGCGCGTTGGACCGATCGCCCTGCGGCACGGGAACCTGCGCGAAATTGGCGGTTTTACATGCGAAAGGGTTGCTCGCCGTCGGGGAGGATTATGTGAACGCGGGACCATTGGGCACCACGTTTACGGGCCGGATTGAGGGCGTCACCAAGGTTGGTCCGTATGATGCGATTATCCCCAGCCTGTCAGGGCGTGGTTGGATTTACGGCGTATCACAATGGATGCTGGACCCGGCCGACCCATTTCCGGATGGGTTCACGGTTGGTGATATCTGGGGCTAGTTGGTGATGCCATTGAAGGGCACAGGGTTCTGTTCCTGTTGCCAGTCGTTGATTGACCCGATGTGTTGGATGGTGGAGGGCGTGAAGTTAGCGCGCGCCGACTGACCAGCGGTGAGGGCGAAGGCGAGGACACCGACGATCATAACGAGAACGCGCAGGCTGTTGGGACGGTTAAGACAGGGTGTGGCGGGAATTGGGCGGGGTCAGCGACTATGCGGGGCGGTTTCAGCCAACGTCCACCCCAGCAGCCTTCATCCCCTCAACCGCCGCGTCTAAACTTCCGTCGAAATCAATTGCGCGGCAGAGGTCCATGCGAACTGTGACGTTGAAGCCCAGTTTTGCGGCGTCCACTGCCGAATAGTTGACGCAGAAATCGGTGGCGAGGCCGACCAGTGTGAGGGTGTCGATGCCGCGTGTTTGCAGATAGCCCATCAATCCGGTCGGGGTTTGCTGGTCGTTTTCAAAGAACGCGGAATAGCTGTCGATTTTAGGGTTGTAGCCTTTGCGAAGTATTAGGTCAGCGGCGTTTATGTTGAGGTCGGAATGAAACGCCGCGCCGTGTGTGCCGATAATGCAATGGTCGGGCCATAGGACTTGGGCGCCGTAGGGCATTTGGATGACACTCATTGGGTCGGCGTCGTGGGACGTCGCGAAGGAGGAATGGCCTGCGGGGTGCCAGTCTTGCGTTAGGATCACCGCGCCGAAATCGGGCATGAGGGCGTTGATCCCTTTGACGATCCCATCACCATTGGTGACGGCGAGGGCACCACCCGGACAAAAGTCATTTTGGACGTCGATGACGAGGAGGGCGTGGGTCATGGCAGGGGCTTTCCGGCATGTGTGGTATTCAGGTAGCGCTTGATACAAGCCATGCATCGGCATAGTGGAACGGCCATGACAACCTTAGCTGCCCTTTATCATTTTTCAACGTTTGACGACCCTTTTTCTTTGAAGGCGCCACTTTTGGCGGTCTGCACTGCGGGTGACGTCATGGGCACGTTGTTGTTGGCACCCGAAGGAATCAACGGCACGATTGCCGGTCCACGTGCGGGCATTGACGCAACGCTAAGCCATATACGCGGATTGCCGGGGTGTGCCGGGCTTGAGTGGAAAGAGAGCGCGGCAATCGGCGCGCCGTTCAACCGCATGAAGGTGCGTATCAAGCGTGAGATTGTAACGATGGGACAGCCGGATGTGGACCCAACTGCAAGCGTCGGGCGCTATGTTACGGCCACCGATTGGAACGACTTGATCGCGTCACCGGATGTTGCGGTGATCGATACCCGCAATGATTTTGAAGTCGCGATTGGTACGTTTGACGGTTCAATCGACCCGATGACCCGCAGCTTTGGCGAGTTTCCGGCATGGTGGGACGCCAACAAGGACCGGTTCCACAATAAGCGGATTGCGATGTTCTGCACCGGCGGTATTCGCTGCGAAAAGTCGACAAATTATTTGATCGGTCAAGGGGTTGAGGATGTGTACCACCTGAAGGGTGGTATCCTGAAATACCTTGAAGACGTGCCGGCGCAAGACAGCAGATGGAACGGGTCATGTTTCGTATTTGATGCACGGGTGTCGGTCGAGCACGGGTTGGAAGAGGGTCCACATATCTTGTGTTACGCTTGTCGCCGCCCGTTAATGCCTGAAGACCGAGCGTTGCCCGAATATGAAGAAGGCGTGTCATGCCACCAGTGCGCAGGCGAAACCACCGAGCAGGACAAAGAGCGGTTTCGCGAGCGGCAAAAACAGATCGCATTGGCCAAGGCACGCGGTGAAACACACATCGGTCCAGTGGCGGGATAGAATTCATGTGGCTTGCGCGACTCATGCTTTCTGTCGTCAACTAGGTCCTTCACACGTTTGGAGGACTAAAAATGCCAAAATATCTGATGATTTATCATGGTGGCGACATACCCGACACGCCAGAAGAAGGCGAGAAATCAATGGCTGCGTGGGATGCGTGGTATCAATCGATGGGTGCGGCGGTGGTTGATGGCGGGGCCCCAGTTGGGCAGTCTCACACCGTGAGTTCGGCGGGCCATGTGGACCACGGCGGCGCGAATCCCGTATCCGGTTACACGATTGTTGAGGCTGATAATTACGGCGTTGCTTGCGAACACGCGGCGGGCAATCCGATCGTCGTGGATGGCAGTGGGTCGGTGGAAGTGGCCGAATTTATTGATATGGGCTGATCCGGCCCTGAGCGGAGCGGGAACGGGCAAAAGGCCCTAGCCAAAGGCGGTGAATTGGGATGAAGTCGCCCCAAAGGAGACCGTTATGATTACGCCTGCCCTGCTCACTGATATCCGTGGAAAATTTGCCTATGTCGACACCTGCCCGTTTCAGGGATCACGGGTGTTTTTCGAGAATGCGGGCGGGGCGTTGACGCTGAACGCTGCGGTTGAAACGTCTGCCAAGTTCGCGGCAATTCCCGATAATCAAGGCCGCGATAATCCAGCAGCGCATGCGCTGATGGATATCATTCGCGACAGCAAAGCGGCTGCGATGGATTGGCTTGGCGCGTCTGGTGGACAGGTTTTTGTCGGCGAAAGCGGGACTGAGTTGTTGTTCCGGTTGATCCGCACGGCTGTGGCAGGCACGTCGGGTGGGGTGCTTTTGGGATCAACGGTGGAACATCCAGCGTCACGATCTGCCATGGCGCATTGGGCTGAAAAGCTGGGCCGCGATTACCGATTGGTCGCACATGACGACGCGCTTGGGTTGGTGACGGCTGACGCCTACGGTGCTGCGGTCACGCCAGACACACGTGTCGCAACGATCCTGCACACGTCGCCTGTGACCGGAATGAGCATGGATGTGGCCGCAATTTCTGCCGCGATCCGTGCCGTTGCGCCAGAGTGTTTCATTATCGTTGACGGCATCCAGCACGCATCGCACGGGCTGGTGGATCTGGTTGCGGCGGACGTTGATGGCTACGTGATCTCGCCCTACAAAGTGTTTTCACGCCATGGGTACGGGGTGGCGTGGGTCAGTGATCGCTTGACCGCATTGGGGCCAGAGCAACTGGCTGGTGGCCCGACGGAAAGCTGGGAATTTGGCACGCGCGATACCGGGGCCTATGCGACATTCCACGATGTTGTCGATTATTTCGACTGGCTTGGCGGGCAAGTTAGCGACGGCAAAACGCGACGCGACCGGATTGAGGCGGCAGGTGTTGCGATCAAAGCCCATGAGAAGACGTTGACCGATGCGATGCTGCACGGGACGGGGAATTTGCGCGGATTGGCGGAAATGGCCGGGGTTCACATTGTGGGCGGCGTCGATAACCCTGCGCGTGAAGGGCTGGTGTGTTTCTGGGCCGACACCGTAACGGCGGCGGATATTGTGGCTGCACTTAACGCCGAGGGCGTGCGGACCCACGTGCGCAAGGCGGACCATTACAGCGGCAACATTTTAACGCCACTGGGCCAGACGGCCGCCGTGCGCGTGTCGATGTGCCATTATAATTCAAAAGCCGAAGTCGCACGTTTCTTAAGCGTGATGTCGCAAGTAATCGAGGGCTGACCGCCCTTTCATCTTGGCAAAAAACCCCTGCTTGGGGCGCTTTTTAGAAATCCAGATTTTCGACGTTAAGCGCGTTTTGCTGGATGAATTCGCGGCGTGGTTCCACAACGTCACCCATCAGTTTGGTGAACAGATCATCGGCCTCTGCCACATCTTCCACCTTCACTTGCAACAACGTTCGTGCGTCGGGATCGAGCGTGGTTTCCCACAATTGGCTCGGGTTCATCTCCCCCAAGCCCTTGTAGCGCTGCAGGGACAGCCCGCGTTCACCTTCTTCGAGCACAGCCTTAAGAAGATCAAGCGGCCCATAGATGTTTTGCACGCGGTCTTTGCGGATCAGCGTGGCGGGGGTGTTGTAGACGTCTTGCAAATGCTGGGTGAACGTGCCGGATTTGCGTGCTTCGCCTGAACGCATCATCGGACCGTCAAGCGTGCGCACTTCTTCGACGCCGCGCAGGATGCGGGCCAGACGGATGCCACTGTCTTGCGTGATGCGGCCTTGCCAGCCGCGTTCCCATTCATGCGCAATCAGATCAAGGCGCTTGGCGACTTTGTCAGCGACGCCTTGCAGGTCGGCGTCTACAGCACCGGCAACGAACGCGCCCGCAATGGCCGCCTGTTCAAGGATGTGGCGCGGATAATGGGTCGGAAACGCATCCAGCACGCGTTTCAGGCGGCCCGCTTCGTCCACAACACGGCGCAAATCAGCACCACCGATTTCTTCGCCGTTGCCTTGGCGTAGCATCGCGCCCTCGACGCCCTGTTCAGTCAGGTAGTCGTTCATCGCCGCTTGATCTTTGAGGTACACCTCGGACTTGCCGCGCGACACTTTATAAAGCGGCGGTTGCGCGATATAGAGGTGCCCACGTTCGATGAGTTCTGGCATTTGCCGAAAGAAGAACGTCAGTAGAAGCGTGCGAATGTGCGCGCCATCTACGTCCGCGTCGGTCATGATGACGATCTTGTGGTAACGCAGTTTTTCGATGTTAAATTCGTCGCGCCCGATGCCCGTGCCCAGCGCCATAACGAGGTTGCCGATTTCCTGACTGCCCAGCATCCGGTCAAACCGCGCGCGTTCGACGTTCAGGATCTTACCTTTTAGCGGCAGAATGGCCTGCGTTTGGCGATCACGCCCCGTTTGGGCGGAGCCACCCGCGCTATCACCCTCCACCAGGAAGACTTCGGTTTTGGAGGGGTCTTTTTCGGAACAATCTTTCAGTTTACCCGCAAGGAAATTCACATCCATCGCAGTTTTACGGCGTGTCAGATCACGCGCCTTGCGCGCGGCCTCGCGGGCGTGGGCCGCCTCAACGATTTTGCTGACAACTATCTTGGCAATCTGGGGGTTTTCTTCAAACCATTCAGACAGCTTTTCGTTCATGATATTTTCGACCGCAGGGCGCACTTCTGAGGACACGAGTTTGTCCTTGGTCTGGCTGGAAAATTTCGGATCAGGCACTTTGATAGACAACACGCAGGTTAGGCCTTCGCGGGCATCGTCGCCGGTGAAGCTGATCTTTTCCCTTTTTGCAATGCCGCTGGACTGTGCGTAGTTGTTGATTGTGCGCGTCAGGGCGGCGCGAAAGCCCGCCATGTGGGTGCCGCCGTCGCGCTGGGGGATGTTGTTGGTGAACGGCAGGACCATTTCATTGTAGCTGTCGTTCCACCACATCGCGACTTCGACGACGATCTCGTCGCGTTCACCGATCACATAGATTGGTTCCGGCAAGATCGAGGTTTTTGAGCGGTCGAGGTATTTGACGAATTCCTTAACGCCACCGTCATAGTACAACTCAGACACGAGGTGTTCTGCGGGGCGTTCATCGGTCAGAATGATGCGCACACCGGAGTTCAGGAACGCAAGTTCGCGCAGACGTTTTTCCAACGTTTCGAAATAGAATTCGCGATTGGAGAAGGTGTCGAGCGAGGCGAGAAAACGCACTTCGGTGCCGGTCCGATCGCCACAGTCAGCCACAACTTCGAGGTGCTTGACGGTAAAGCCGCCTTCAAACCGTGCGTAGTGTTCTTTGCCGTTACGCCAGATGCGCAGTTCAAGGTAGTCGGACAACGCGTTCACAACGGACACGCCAACGCCGTGCAGACCGCCAGATACTTTGTAGGAATTGCTGTCGAATTTGCCGCCTGCGTGCAGTTGGGTCATAATGACTTCTGCTGCAGAAACGCCTTCGCCTTCGTGGATGCCGACAGGAATTCCGCGGCCGTTATCGCTCACAGAAACTGAGCCGTCGTCGTGGATTTTGACGTTCACCGCGTCGGCGTGACCGGCCAGCGCTTCGTCAATGCCGTTGTCGACGACTTCGTACACCATATGGTGCAGGCCGGACCCGTCATCCGTGTCCCCGATATACATGCCAGGACGCTTGCGAACAGCCTCCAAGCCCTTGAGAACTTTGATAGAATCTGCGCCGTACTCTTCCGGCTTCTGCTGCTCGTCGGTCATTACGGACCCTTTGTGTTATGTCGATCAATTCATAGGCGTTTTGGCGCAGGATGTCACGCGATTGGGCCATATTTTGTTGGGGGATTCACATGCAGGCACGGTCGCAGTTTTGGCTAGACCTGCGCGGTCTGTGAAACGCCGTTTTCGTCGGTCACGTGGACGTATTGCGCGGCCGCCCCGAGCTCGTCGAACAGTTCCAGTCCGGTGCCTGTCATGAAGGCCTGCGCGCCAAGTGCGCTGATTTCCGAGTACAATGCGGCGCGACGTGTGGCGTCTAGATGGGCGGCCACTTCGTCAAGTAACAGGATCGGTGGCGCGCCGAAATCATCCGCCAACGCCCGCGCATTCGCAAGGATGAGGGATATCAGCAACGCCTTCTGCTCACCGGTGGAACAGTCTTTGGCAGGCACATCTTTGGCGGCAAAGATCGCGTCCAGATCAGCGCGATGCGGGCCGATCAGCGTGCGCCCTGCGGCCATGTCGCGGGGGCGATTATTGGCGAACGCCGCGAGCAGCGCGATAGGATCGTCGGGCGCGTCACAAGCAGGATCGCTGTGGGTAAGGGTAAGCCACGCGGTTGGAAAGGCAGTTTGCGCCGCCTGCTGTGCGTTGGTCAAAAGATCAAGCGTTTCTAACCGGTTGCGGTGGATCTGCGCGCCAGCGTCGGCCATTTGCCGTTCCAGGGCGCTGTACCAATGAGCGTCGCGCACCATGTCTTTCAGCAACCGATTGCGTTCACGCATGGCCTTTTCATATTTCAGCGCAGCATCGGCGTGGCCCGGTTCAAAGCTGAGCGTGGCACGGTCCAAGAAACGCCGCCGCCCTTCAGCGCCTTCAATCCACAAACGGTCCATCGCAGGAATGAGCCAGAGCACACGCCCGATGCGACCAAGCGCTGTCTGCGCCGCTGCTTTGCCATCAATCTTGGTTTGGCGTGATCCGCCATTTTCAGACCAGCTTTCAATTTCGTGGCGCTGGTTTAGGGAGGTGAGGTCTGCAGTAACTTTCCAGCCCAGCGCCTCTGGTCTGCGGGTCATATCCTCGGAGCTTGCGCGGCGCAGGCCACGACCAGGGGACAAGATGGAAACCGCTTCGAGGATATTGGTTTTGCCTGCGCCGTTTGGCCCATAAATCGCGACAGTGCGCCCGTCGAGGTCAAGTGTCGCGCGCTTGTGGGACCGGAAGTGCGACAATGTCAGATGTGACAGAAAAAGGCCCGACATTACACGCAGCCTCTTCTTACTTTTTTAGGCCCTTCATCTTGGCAGATACAACTCAAATCCAAAAGCAATCACACAGGCCCAAATCAAACTCTCATCGGCATGACCACGTAGATCGCACTGGTGTCATTGCCTTCCCGCATCAGGGTCGGATCACCGGATGAATTGAACATGAATACTGCGTTTTCGCGGTCCACTTGGCTGGCAATTTCGAGCAGATATTTCGCGTTGAAGCCGATTTCGAGGCGTTCATCGCCGTAAGCCACGGAAAGTTCTTCTTCGGCGGCACCGGAATCGGGTGCATTAACGGACAGGATCAAACGGTCTTCGTCGAGCTGTAGTTTCACTGCACGGGAACGTTCGGACGACACGGTCGCAACACGGTCCACCGCGCGCGCAAATTCGGCGGCGTCGACTTCCATTTTGCGGGTGTTGTTTTGCGGAATGACGCGGGTGTAGTCGGGGAAGGTGCCATCAATGACCTTGGAGGTCAGGGTGATATCAGGGGTCGCGAAACGGATTTTGGTTTCCGACACGGACACGGCGATCATCATGTCATCGTCATCCAGCAACTTGCGCAGTTCACCCACAGTTTTACGCGGCACGATAACACCTGCCATACCGTCTGCGCCTTCAGGCAAAGCTGCATCAATGCGCGCAAGGCGGTGGCCATCTGTGGCGACGCAGCGCAAGACTTTGCCACCGTCAGATTCAGACACGTGCATGTAAACGCCGTTGAGATAGTAGCGAGTTTCTTCGGTCGAGATCGCGAATTTGGATTTGTCAAACAGGCGGCGCAGCACGGGTGCCGGGCATGAGAAGTTCGTGGCGTAATCAGACGACGCCATGACGGGAAAGTCCTCTTTGGGCAATGTGGCGAGGCTGAAATTGGACCGCCCTGCTTCGATTGTCAGGCGACCAGATGCGCTGTCATCGGTCAAAGTCACAAGCGCGCCGTCGGGCAGTTTGCGGACGATTTCGTTTAACGTCACGGCGGACACTGTCGTGGCGCCTGCCCGTTCGACCACTGCGGTAGCTTTGTCGACAACTTCGATATCGAGGTCGGTGGCGCGGAACGTCGCCTCATCGCCGCTGGCTTCGATCAGCACATTGGCGAGAATTGGAATGGTGTTTCGGCGTTCCACTACGGATTGGGCTTGCGCCACGGCCTTGAGCAAACTTGCGCGTTCGATGCTGATTTTCATGGCCCTGTCTCCGTCCTTGATGCCCCAATTGGGTCGGGAAGGTGAAACTAACCGTTTCTACCCCGTTCACAAGCATTTTGTGGCGTGTCGAACGCCCTAAGACAAGGGCGTGCAGCCATTAATGTTCAAGCGCACGGCGCAGCAGTTCCAGATCGTCGGAAATCTGGCTATCAGACTGGCGCAGCTCATCTATTTTACGCACGCCGTGCATGATTGTCGTGTGGTCGCGTTTGCCGAATTTACGGCCGATTTCAGGCAGGCTGCGGCTGGTCAGACGCTTGCACAGCCACATGGCAACCTGACGCGGACGGGCCAGTGTGCGGGTGCGTTTCGGCCCAAGCATATCAGACAGGCGGATGTCGTAATGTTCGGATACTTTGCGCTGGATTTCTTCAATCGTCAGCTTGCGGTCGGATGCGCGCAGGATATCGGACAGGCAGTCTTGCGCCATTTCGACCGTCACGACCCGGCCCACGAGGGAGGCCAGCGCGTAGAGACGGTTGAGCGCACCTTCGAGGACGCGAACGTTACTTGAAATGCGATGTGCAAGGAATTCCAGAACGCCCGTTGCGATTTCGACGCCGGGATAGACGTTGACAAACATCTCTTGTTTGGAGTGCAGGATGCCAAGACGCAGTTCGTAGTCCGTCGGGTGCAAATCAACGACAAGGCCACATTGCAGGCGCGATTTGATGCGTTCAGACAGGTCGCGGATTTCACCGGGCGCGCGATCTGCGGAAATGATCATCTGCTTACCCTGATCAGCAAGCGCGTTGTAGGTGTGAAAGAATTCTTCTTGCGTAGATTCTTTGCCTTCAAGGAACTGGATGTCATCGACCATCAGTACATCGACAGACCGGAAATGCTGCTTGAAATCCATCATCTTGCGATCGCGCAGCGCTGAGATGAAGCGGTAGATGAACTGATCGGCAGACACATACAGCACGTTCAGGTCGGGGCGGCGCAGTCCCAGTTCATGGGCAATGGCATGCATCAGGTGGGTTTTACCAAGGCCAACACCGCCATACAGAAACAGCGGGTTAAACGTGACAGGGCCACCTTCGGCGACGCGTTTGGCGGCAGCATGAGCAAGCTCGTTCGGCTTTCCTACAACGAAACTGTCGAAGTTGAAACGCTGGTTGGGCTGTGCATCGGCCAAGGTGTTGGCCGGTTTTTGGGCAGCGGGTTTGGCGCTCACATTGGTGGCCGTATTGGCCTTACCTTCGATTTCAAATGCGAGCCGCTGAACGGCCAGACCCTGACGGTTGAGATGATAAATGATCTGATCGCCGTAAGTCTTGCCGACATAATCGCCAACAAAGGGATTTGGGGCGGCGAGATGCGCAACGCCTTCGGATGTGGTTACGAGTGAGAGCGGTTCGATCCAGCTCTTGAAGTTACCGGCGCCAATTGCCGCGCGCATATCCGTCTTCACCTGATCCCAGTTTACGTTCGTCATGTTGTCCCAATCTGTCCCACAGGTACCCAAGCGGCTGCCACCGCCATTGTCGTCACACTACATTCCGTCAGCCAACAGTTAACACACGCCACAAAACACG
>NC_020907.1 GCF_000155675.2 Octadecabacter antarcticus 307 | reverse complement strand
GATATGCTATAAATACAGCCCGGTTAACAGTTGTTAACAACGATTTGCCGGGCAGGGGCCGCAACTACAATGCTGCGAGCGCTTAAGGGTGAGAAGTGGCGGCTAAACCTCTAGGCTAGAAAGTAGGATGCAAAGTTTTATTGAAGTCGGGTTAGTATATCGCCAAGTGTTCAAATTGTTGAGAAGGCAACCACTTCGCCTTAAATATTGAACATGGAAATCAGATATGTTGACGCAGGGGAAACACAAAGCGGCATGTGCCTATCTGCGACTGCTTAAGGCGATCATGCTCAACTTTCCGCAACGAAGATCTAGGCAGCTACCATCGGCAAAAAAGGACAGGCCGACGCTGCAAAAAGGTGGAGCTGACCAAGACAGACTCAGATGCCAACCTTTATCGATATTATCACATGGATATCATCGAAGGTCTTTTTGGCGGCTGGTGATTGGTCCGGGAATGGGACCGGATCGGCAGCTCAAGGGCCGCCCGATGAATATAGATTCAGCAAATTTTACCGGGATTAATAATCTTGCCCGCAGGAACATCCCTGATGTATACGGCATCTGCCGTGCTGCTAACGCAGAACATAACACCTGAACGAATGGGTCTTAATGCTGATGTTATGAACACTGCGATGGAGCTTGGGGTTACAGCTGGTATGACCGATTTCCTTAGCTGCTCGAGCAACTTGTCCAGTTCGTGCCATTCACGCGTTGAACCGCTGATCTTATCTGCAAACATCCTCAGCCCCGCGCTCGCCACTGCGGTCCTTATCGACCGCTGCCCGAAGTGCGGCCAAGCGGGGAGAAGATCGCCATGAAGTACAATAGCCATGCCACCCGATGGCAAGGGCCATTGCTCTTCATCGCGCAAACGGCGCACTTCGCCCTTCTGGGATGCCGTTAGGTCAGGGGGGCTACCACCAATCCGGCCACGTTTGCGTGCAGGTGCCAATCTCTCCCTTGTGCGCTCCGAAATTCGCTATCGCTCAAACTGGGCGATAGACGCAAAGACGTGAAACACGAGATGTCCTGCCGAGGTCGTTGTGTCGATGTCCTCAACCAAAGAGCGGAAGCAGGAATCTTGCTTGTTGATAATCTCTACAATTTCCAAGAGGTCTTTTAGAGACCGAGCCAATCTGTCGTATCTAGTAACGGTCACAACATCGCCGTCACAGAGCTGGTCCGACATCTTGTCCAATTCAGGCCGTTCCTTCTTCGATCCACTGAACTTATCAGCAAATAACTTGCCAGCTCCTGCAACTGCTAGTGCGTTGATCTGGGTACCTGCGACCACTCGCACGATTGTCGAATCCGATCCGTCAAATTATGTTTTCTCAAAGTTACTTGCTTAGAGGGCGGTTATGTCTAGCGTTATTGCCATATTTTTTCTGTGTGTAGCGTTCGCCTTAGGCTTTATGGGTGTGAGCTTTTGGTTTATTATTGGGTTATCGCTAGTCGCTTGCATATTTGCGTTGGAGGAAGAAAGTACGCTTCTTGTCTACACCCTTGGCATCCCCAAATTTTTGGCATTGTACTACACCGCTATGATGGGACTTAGCTACGGTCTTTACAGGCTGGGCGCATACATCGCCTAAGGTGTCCTCGATCAAGCTTGTTGGCGCGTTCGGGGGCACGAACTCCGGTGCGCATATCGTGCCGCAATGTATGGTTTTGCGAAGTACTGAGGGACGGCAAACATCAGCCTTTACCAATACCAGACCTTCGCGTTTGCTTAGTATCTGTAGATTTATCTATTGATACCTAGTTTAAAGTGGTTCGTACCCGCGTAAGTTATGGGTGCAAAATTTTTGGCGTTCTTAGTCTCGCCGATGCAAATGGTGTGTTGCTCCACTTTAATAAGCTAGTAGGCATGGCGGCCATGGTCGTCATGCCTAACCTTAGGGTGATCTCAGGGCCTCTGTTCGGACTTGTCAGACTTGATTATCTTGATTGTTTATCAAAACACGCCATCGCCTCTGTGGCCAGTGTAGCGCCAATGCTGAGGAATAACTCTGCCACGTCCTGGAACGCAAACGGGCCGCCCGAATGGGCGACCCGTAGCTAGAAGGGACTGAGGGGGGGGAGGGCAGTTTAGTTATGTTGGCTGAAGTTCAGCGCTTGTGTGTCCACAACGTTGTCACCAACTTTCAAGATTGCGATAGCATTGCCGAAGGATGGTGTGATTTCGACGTCAACAGCTGGGTTGCCACCGGCTTTAACGACTTCAGAGCCAAGCAACTTGCCGATTTGGCCGTTGCGGTAGTCACGGATTTCAACAACGCCGTTCGCTTCGGCAACAACGAGGCCCAGTTCAACTTCTGTGGTGCGCTCTTGTGATGGGGCGAAAGTGCTGATGTAGTTGCTGCTAGCGGAAGCGATCGATGCGGAAGCTGCGATTACAACGGCTGCAAGTGTGATGGATTTAAACATGATATACTTCTTTTCTGCCCGTTTGGGCTGGTAGGTTGTGCCCCTGTTCGTCTGGAGCGTTTGAATGTTTGCAGCGGGTTGCTGCGTTTCGATGAGTTGCATTTGGGTATAAAAACGTCGCTTGAAAGCCCCGCTTATGGTCACAAAAAAATGATGATTGGCGGTGGGTTTAAGTTATTGAAAAAACATGAGGTCAATTAATTTGGCACATGTGTGCGATTATGCACATATGTGGAACCACGGTGGTGCAGCTTGGCACAAACGAATATTTCCAAGCCTCACAGGCACAGTATGAACACAAAAATGTGAGCCGATAATATTTGAGAGCTAAGCCCAAAGGGTGATAATTTTGTCTCAAAATCAGGGGGAGGTTACACGCATCGGCTTCCGTTCGAACGCAGGCACTTCACATTACCGGTTCACGACGCCATTCTAACTCTTCAACTGCTTGATCAGCGATGCGTGGTCCCCCTCCCTGCATCGATGCTGCCCGCTTGCATGTCATGGCACTCTGCGGTCCGGTTTCTTGAGTGCCCCAGTACGGGCGGGATTAAACGAGCCGCATTTGGCGATAGACGTGCCAAACTCGTCGCAGCGGCGTCCCGAAACAGGTGGGGCGTTATACGGATTTGGACTCATAACCAAAATATACCAGTTGCTGCGAGCATGAAGTCGGAGAGGAAGACCGTTGGGCTTTCAGACGAAGAAGACAGTGTGGTTTCAGATAGTATTTGTATAAAAGGTTGAATTAATTCATCAAATCTGTGGTTAGCGAACGACAGGATCATCTTTGCATGGTTGTTTTATGCACGTCGCTATGACGTTAAAACTACGGATATCGCCGCTCACTTTAATGCAAACATCTCTGTCGTCGTGGAGAAGCTCCGCTTTACGCTTTTCTCTTCATTGCCACCCGCAAAATGCGTTGGAATCGAGGGCAGTCCAAGTGGTGCTCTGCGGAACAATTCATAATATGCCGAATTCCGTCTCTTAGGGCGGCCAACTCGTGGATTTGCGAGTCAAGCATATCGGCTTTCTGTCCCAGGGCGGAGCGATCCAAATCAGGTTGCCCCTCCACGCCGATCAATGCGCGTATCTCAGCAAGAGAAAAGCCTGCCGTCTGCCCGACTGCGATCAACGCCAGTCGCGTTGTTACCTCCTCTTCAAACAGCCGTTTCAACCCTTTACGTCCTATTGATCGGATAAGTCCGACCTCTTCGTAGTACCGCAGCTTCGACGCGGGGAACCCGGTACGTCGGGAAAGTTCAGAAATATCTAACATGGCCTTGACCTCAAGTTGGCTTGAAGTTGTACGTATAGTACTTCAGCAAAATATCAACGGAGTTTTAGGTCCATGACAGTCTCACATACCACCAATCCACCAAGCAAATCGCCGCTGCTTGCCTTTATGTTGCTGGCGCTGGTCAAAACGGTTCTGATTTTCACAATCGCTCTTATTGCGGTGCCATTACCCCACATTGGAACAGAGTTTGGGCTCAACACGTCCGAACTTATACTGCTGCAAGTCTCTTATGGGCTGCCATATACAGCCCTTGTGATAGCTCTCTACGCAGCATTCGGACAGAAAGTGCGCAAAAATGGATAAGGTTCTACTCGACGGTTTTGCCATCGGCATTGGTGCCACTCTGTTTATGGACCTTGTCGCCCTGTTTCTAAAACAAAGTTTAAGCATTCAACCACTCAATTATTCTTTGGTTGGGCGATTGTTCGTTCACCTGCTACAAGGCCGTGTTCGCCATAACCCGATCACCGCCAGCCCGGCGCGCTCGTATGAGAGCTTGATCGGCTGGACTTTGCATTACCTAATAGGAGTGGTGTTTGTTCTCATCTTTCTGTCCTTTGTTGGTGATGAATGGCTCATAACTCCACGTCTTGGACCGGCGCTCGCGTTCGGCGCACTGACTGTAATAGTCCCCTTCCTCATCCTTCAGCCTGGAATGGGTGCAGGACTAGCCGCAAGGCTTACACCCCGCCCCAGTATTGCACGCCTGAAGAGCCTGTTGGCACACCTGAGTTTTGGGGCAGGAATATGGGTGTCCGCTATCTGTTTCCAGCTGTGAGCTAAGTAAACTATTGGCGCTGCCAAGCACCGTGAAATTTGCAAGAGCTTGGCAGCCAACTACGCCTCAAAATAATTCCAGCCAGACCCCTGCGGCACCCGCGCTAGAGATGATAGGCAGAAGAGTTGAAGTCAGCTTCATAGTTTTGCCTTTTGATTAAAGTTATTCAGCGGCAGTTCTCATGTCGGCTTTTAGGAGAATGAGGTCTGAAGTTTCCTGTTTTTCCTCGGTATTGCGCGTCTTGCGGCCCGCGTAGAGCAAGGCGAACAGCGGGGGCGTAAAGTAGAACGACACGATTGTGGACAACAGCACACCACCCGCGACCGCCATCGCAAACGGGGGCCAGAACCCACCGCCCTGCAAGATCAGCGGTAGGAAGCCACCAAAGGTGGTAATCGTGGTGGACACGATGTGGCGGCTGGACCCCATAACGACGTCAACTATGGCCAATTTATCGCCACCCGCTGCCGCATCGTCGTCGCGCAGACCCGTCAGAATGATGATGGCTGCATTGATCGACACGCCGATTGATCCGATCACGCCGATGATCGCGTTCAGGCCGAACGGATATTGGAACACCGCCAGCGAAAACAGGCTCAGCCCCGCAGACAGGCCACAGACGACCAAAGCGATTGCCGACAGGCGGAACGAATTGAACGTTACAACGATCGCCGCAATCGACAGGGTGATGATAATCGGCAAAGAGGCAAACAGATTGCCCAGCGTGTTGGCCCGCGCATCGCTATCGCCGCCAAATTCAAGGCGCACACCATCGGGCACGGTGAACCCCTGGGCATCAAATTTGGCCTGAACCTGTTTCAACGCCTCTTCGGGAAGCACATCGCGCAGAATGAACCCTTGAACGATATTGACGCGTTCGCCATTGCGCCGTGTGATCGAACTGGCGCCGGGGACCAGTTCTGTTGTGGCGATGGCCGACAGTGGGACTGCGGGCCACACACCATCCGACACCATCTGCGCCGCATTGGGTAACAAAATGGGGATATCACTGATCGCAGTCAGATCGCCGCGAACTGCATCCCCCAAGCGCACACGGATCGGGAGTTGTTCAGTGCCCTCAACCAAAGACCCGCCCGTGACGCCTTCCAACGCGGCCTGCAACTGGCGGCTGATGCCTGTGAGATCGAGCCCGAGCTGACGCGCTGTTGCCTCATTCACATCCACGGAGGCTTTGGGGGCGGGGCTGCCGATTGTGCTGCGTGCCAGCGTCACGCTGTCCACGCCTGCCATAATACGTCGCGCCTCGTCACCAGCTTGCTGTAATTGCCCGAGATCAGACCCGATCAGGCGCAATTCAACCGGGGCCGACACGGGTGGCCCCTGAACAAGACCGTTGATCAGAACCTGTGCATCTGGCGCAGTCTCCGACAAGGTCCGTTGAAGTTCCGGAAGGACCGCTTCGGTCGCAGCGGCGGATGTTGTCAGAACAAGCGCCTGTGCATATCCCGGCGCGTTATTTCGGCCACCAACAATATTGTAATAGAACGCCGGCGCGGAGCGGCCCATCACCCAAGTGACCGCCTCAATTCTTTCGTCGCTACGCAACACAGCGTCCAGCGCATCGACAGTCGCTTCGGTTCGCGCAAGCGATGCGCCGGGGGCCATGTCCACTTCGATCGAGAATTGATCGCGGTCCACACCGGGGAAAAATTGCGCCTCAAGGCTCGGCAAACTCAGTATGCCGGTTACGGGCAACACCAGCGCAAGGGCGACAGACTTAAATGGGTTTGCGATGGACCATGTTAACGTCGCAGCAAACATGCGCCCCAAACGGGATGTTTTGCGCGCAGAGCCGTCGGTATCGGACAACGGCAGCAACCACCCCGCAATAGCAGGGGTCAGCGTGACGGCGATGATGAACGACCATATCAGCATGATCACCACCGCGATGGCAATAGAGCCAACGAAATCTCCAGCGCCACCTGGCAACAAGATCAGCGGCGTAAAGGACAGGGCTGTCGTGACGGTCGATGCCAACAAAGGCGCAAACAGGCGGCGCACGGCGGCTTTCACCGCCTCCAATCTGGCGACGCCTGTGCGCAATCGTTGCCCGATATCGTCGGTCATCACGATACCCGCATCGACCAGCAGGCCAAGCGCCACAATCAGACCGGTCACCGACATCTGCTGGATCGACAAACCGAACGACATCATCGTCGCCAGTGATGCAAGGGTCACGACGGGCAGGATCAGGGCCACGATAAGTGCCGAGCGCGCACCCAGCGTAATGAATAAGACGACAACCACCAGTGATACGCCGATGGCCATGTTTGTGGCCACCTCGGTCAGACGTTCAGCGGTATATCCACTTTGATCAAAGACCAGTTCTTGCGTCATGCCACCCGGAACGGTCAGCTCAAACTCCGCCAGAACATCACGGACAAAGCCCGCCCAAACGTCGACCTGCAACCCCGACTGCAACTTGGCCGCAACCAGAATTGTGCGCTGTCCGTCATGCATTGCAAGTTCAGACAGCGGCTGCTGTGCGCCACGGGTGATCTCGGCGATCTGGCTCAAACGCACGGTTTGCCCATCCGCGCCTTGCAGCACCACGACATCGCGCAGCCTGTCAAGTGCGGCTACTTCTCCCGTCACCGTAATCAGAAAATCACTATTAGCCCCGCGCACGCGCCCCGATTGCGCCTTGCTGTCGGCAGCGGCAATTGCGGCAGAAACCAGCCGCGCATCAAGCCCCAAGGCCACGGTCGCCTCGACATTCAACGTCACAAGGACTTCTTCGTTGGGAATGCCAAACAACTCAACCTGTTCGGTGCCGGGGATGCTGCGCAGCTCTGCGGCCAGATCGTCTCCATAGCGTCGCATGATCGTGAGCGGTACGCCGTCATGATCGGCGGACAAAGCCACAATCGCCGCAAAAGCCCCGCCGCCATCAGTCGAGAATTCGGGCTCCAACGCATCGGCTGGCAAATCAGGCGTCAGCTCATCAAGTGCTTCGCGGATATCGGCCCAGACACGGGGGATTTCATCGTTTGGCGTTAGCGCGCCCAGTTCCACAGACACTATGGAAATGCCGGTGTTTGAATTGGAACTGATGACGTCGACTTCCGCGATTTCACGCAGGGCCTCTTCGATCTCGGCTGTGACCAATGTTTCGACCCGTTCA
This sequence comes from Octadecabacter antarcticus 307, assembly GCF_000155675.2. GTDB lineage: Bacteria > Pseudomonadota > Alphaproteobacteria > Rhodobacterales > Rhodobacteraceae > Octadecabacter > Octadecabacter antarcticus. Next base: position 55,222 of record NC_020907.1, on the reverse strand, counting down.
GGATCTGCCCCCGGAAACACCGTCTGCACAGACCCGAAGAGATTCGTAATCGTCGGGTCCTCTTGGCGTCCAATAGAAAACAATGCGGCCATGCCAGCTGCCAGGATGACCAAGAGTGTAAGAGCGACGAGGCGGGGTTGGCGGAATGTGAGCGTTTCCATCAGACAGATCCGTCCAGCAGGCGAACCAGTTGCCCGGATACCAGCCGATGGGTGCCCCCTTCGACGATCTGCACGCCGTCCTGCAACGTGCCGCGCACAAAAACGCGGGCTTCGTCCGCATGGATGATCTCGATCGCCTCACTCTGGACACGAAAAGATCCGGCATCATCCGGAACCAGCGCCTGAACAGTCCACAAACCACGCACCCCTTCTTTTAGGGCTGTGAGCGGCAAGCTGAAACCACTTTGTGAAATGCGCTGTGTCAGATTCAGAACGCCAGCCTGGCGCAGCGTGGGGCTTTCGCCATCAAATGAAAACACAAGGGTGCGTGTGCGGGTTTGCGGGTCCAGATCAGGCCGCACAGATTCCAGTATCACATCGTGGGTCTGGCCCGACACCTCCACCCGGTGTCGGGACCCGACCTCAAGCGTATCGGCGAGCCTTGGGTCCACCCCCACACGGAACAAAACACTGCCACTTTCCAGAATGGTCACAACAGGAACGCCCGCTGACAAGGCTGTGCCCTCGTCAATTGCGCGGGTCGCGATTTGCCCGTCAAAAGGTGCGGTGATCTGTGATTTCGCAACACGCACATCCAGCGTCGCAAGTTGCGCGTCGACCTGTGCAAGCTGCGCGGTCAGATCATTTACCGCAGCGTCCGCCTCATCTACGCTTTGCTGTGAAATATTTCCACTGTTGCGCAAAGCCAAGTGGCGCTGTTGCGTCGTGATGGCCAATTCCAGCCGCACGGACACAGCGCTTCGGGTGGCCCCCAAGGTATGACGTTCCGCGTCCAGCAGACCGGTATCGAGAATGGCAAGCACATCTCCTTGCGAGACGATATCGCCTTCGTCCACGAGAATCTGATCGACGGTCCCACCCTGCTCAAACGAGACAGAAACGCTTCGGTTTGCCTCTGTGAGGCCTGCAAAACTCCGTTGCACGTCGTATCCATCCAAAAGCTGGGCAGGAACGGCAGCGACAGAAATCAATGGCACCGGTGCCGGTGCATCTACGGCATTTGCGCGATCAGCGATCAGACTTGTTGCGCTGATTGTTGCCACTACACAGCCACCAATCACGATTCCAGTGCCAGTCAGGATCCCAAGCCGTTTGAGCACGCGCTTGTATAATTTTGGTTCGGTGTTAAATTTAGCCATCGTAAGATCCAAACTTGTCAGATGTTCTGAACGTATGTAAGTTATACTAACTTACTTTAGGTCTGGATGACTATTAGAAAAGAAAAAAGTCCGACCCATGGCAGAACAGCACACCAAAGCGCCCTATCATCACGGCAATCTTCGCGCACAACTTATTGAATCTGTGAGAGAATTAGTCGAATCGCACGGCCCTGACGGATTTTCAGTTTCTCAGGCCAGCCGTAAGGCGGGGGTAAGCTCTGCTGCGCCATACAAGCATTTTCGAGACAAACCACACATCCTTCACCACGTTGCCCTCGAAGGGATGCGCCGTCTGGGAGATCAAATGCGGGCGGCGCGCGATGATCCGGCAGCGCGCCATCCATCTGGCATTGATACCATCGGCCAAGCCTATATAAATTTTGCACGCGCCGAGCCAGGTGTGTTCCGACTGATGTTTGGCCTAACGAACGATCATGATAAACTCGAATCAAAGCAAGCAGGTGAGCAAACTTACGGCGTGCTGGTCGATAAAGTCGCAGAGTTTCTTGGTCGAGACGTCAATGACCTCGTCACTCAAAAACGGGCGCGTATGCTATGGACGTTCGTGCATGGTCACGCTTTTCTGGAAATCGACCAGAAGACAGGGACGCTCAAAGAGCATATAAATGAGCGGGACTATCTTTTAGAAATAACCCAGAAATTTCTGTCTGACTGATCTTTCGACATTGAGTGTAAGCATCAACGCTGTTCTTGATCAAGCTGCATCTTTTGCCTCGGCCTCGGCGTTCTTCGCATCAATCATGTCCTGATAGGCCCACGGCATGAGATCGTGGATACGGTTTGCTGGGTGGTCTTGGATGCGTTCGAGGACCCATGCAAGCCAGGCCTCGGGATTTACCTTGTTCATCTTGGCGGTCTCAATGAGCGTATATGCTATAGCGTCCGATTTACCGTCCGCCTCTGATCCCATGAAAAGATAGTTTTTGCGTCCAACGGCCACAGGGCGCACTGCGCGCTCAGCTATGTTGTTGTCCAGCTCAAGAAAGCCGTGATCGAGATAGGGCAGTGCCTTGGGCAGGCGCGCGAGCGCATATTTGATCGCCTTGGCCAGCGGCGTCTTGCTGGAGGTTTTACCCAGTTGTTCTTTGAACCAAACCTCTAGGTCGTCAAAGATCGGCTTGGCGTATTCCTGACGCAGGGCCACGCGTTCCGATGCTGGCAGGAACCGCGCTTGTGTCTCAACGTCGTAGAGCTTGCGAATACGCAGAACGGCTTCACCCGCCACAGGCAGCTTGACGCTTTCCCAAAGGGTGAAGAACTCACGCCGCACGTGCGCCATACAGGCCATCTCTTTAACCCGCCCCGTGCGGTATGCATCGTTATACCCTGCATAGGCATCCGCGTGGGCAAAGCCTTCATAAGTTGCCAGATGCTGGCTGGGATGTTCAGCCCCTCGGCTGGTGGAGAACTGATACCACACCGCAGGTGGTGCTCCGCTGGCCCAAGTGTCTTCTTTTCTGGCATAGACCCACAGCCGCGCGGTTTTGGTCTTGTTCTTTCCACGGCCATTACCCTTCTGGAGCAGCTTGACGGTTGTGTCGTCTATTACCCGACAGGCGATTGCTTCGCAATCTGCCGAGAGGGCATGAAGATCGCCTGCGCCTCAAACACATGATCGCGGATTGCGCCCGCCACGCGTTCCAGCAGCTTGGCGCATTTACCAACCCATCCCGCCATGAGCGACCCGCTCAGATCAATGCCCTCATTGGCAAACATCTGGCTCTGGCGATACAGCGGCAGGTGATACCCGTATTTGCAGCACAGGATGTGGGCCAGCAGGGCCGGACCAACAAAGCTCTTGGGGATGGGGCGGCTTGGCATCTCGGCTTGAACAACAGCCTCACAACAGGTGCAGGCCAGACGCGGGCGGGTAATCTGGTTCACAATGTAGTGGCCAAGCACATATTCCAGTTCTTCCAACACATCGGATCCCAGTACTTTGAAGCTCCCACCGCAATCGGTGCAGGCATCACTGGGGGTGATGGTCTTTTGGACTCGCTTGAGGTGTTTTGGGAAAGGTTTGCGCTTGCGTGGAGTACGCGGCGGCTTTGTACCTTCAACGTCAGATGACACATCTTCGGCTTCGGCCGCCTGTTCGATCTCAAGTTCTTCAAGGATCAACTCCAGCGCCAGCTGTGCGCTGCTTTCTGATTTTGATCCAAAGCGGTTTTTTTGCGTCCATGCAATTGCAGGCGCAGGTCAGCGATGATGGTATCTCGGTTCTGTATGGCGCGCGCATGGGCAGTGCGCTCGACACTCAGGGCGGCATTCAGAGATGCCACTTCTGATGCGACCCGCTTTTGTGTCGTCCCTTGAGACAGCGAGAGGCCCAGGAACTGCTTCTTCACATCCGACAACTCAGCCGCTTGCGCAGCAATAAAAGCCTGCACGTCGGGGGGGGCAAATCAGCCAGATTGGAAGGGGTGTTACTCATGCCATTCTCTACCAGATCAGGGGCCTCATGGGAATCCAAGAACAGCCAAACCACAACAAAACATAGCGTTATCCTACCTTGCTAGGTTGCCATTTTTTTTGCGGCATGCGCCAGTCTATGCCCTCCATCAGCATGGCGAGTTGTGCACGGCTTAAGCTGATCTTGCCCTCACGAGCAGCGGGCCACACAAATCGACCTCGCTCAAGGCGCTTGGTAAACAGGCATGCGCCCTGTCCATCCCACCATATGACTTTGATCTGATCGCCTCTACGACCTCGGAACAAAAACAGATGGCCCGAGTATGGATCACCTGCCAGAACTTGATCGGTTTGAGCTGCAAGTCCGTTGAACCCACGCCGCATATCCGTAACACCTGCCGCAAGCCAGATCTTCGCATCAGCCAAGACAGGGATCATGCAGCCAACCCTCGCGCCAGTTCCAGCACAAACCGGGCATCAACCCCGTCGCTCACGCTCAGCCTGCGCCCATTCTCAAGCGTTATCTCTATGCGCGGGGCTGGCAATATAACTGATCTAGGCGGCGCTGGCGCGTCCGGTTCATCCGCAACCTCAACAGGCGTGAACGCATCGATCGCTGAGCCGTCGGGCTGAAACCGTTCATCGCCGCGCCACGCATATATCTGGTTCGTTGGCACACCGTGGCGCTTCGACACTATAGGAACGCTCACGCCATACCCCCGGCTTTCCCCTACAAGCTGGCGTTTAAAATCATCCGTGTATTTGGAACCGCGCCCGCGCTGCCGTGTGTTCATCATCAAAATCCTCATATTGCGCCAGGCAAATCGCCAGCCTCGCGCAATATCGCACTTCAAATCATGCCAAAATAGAGGAGGTTCCCTGTATGCTTACCTAGAGATAGCCGCAAACAGAGAACCGTTTTTGGAAGAGCCTTAGGTTTTGGACTCATAACCAAAATATAACGGTTGCTGCGAGCATGAAGTCGGAGAGGAAGACCGTTGGGCTTTGCGACAGATGCTAATGCGCGCTACTGCGAAGTTGTAGAATTTGCATCCCAATCGCCATTGCTGGTCCAATTCCCAAGGCAAAGAAAACTGTGCCCAAGCCAAGCGTGCCACCCAAGGCCCAACCGATCGCGACAACGGTCAACTCAAGAATCATGCGCACGAGCGCGATGGGTTGATGTGTGACCGTCTGAAACCCGGTCATGAGGCCATCTCGGGGTCCAGGTCCTAAGTTAGCAACCAGATATATGGCTCCGCCAAATCCGGTTACCAACACACCCACTAAAGCCAGCAAGGCATTTGCAACATACGTCTCAAATGTTGGCAAAAAGGGCAGCACGTATTCCAACACCAAGGCTATGATGATCGCGTTCAGGATCGTTCCAATGCCAGGTGTTTGCTTAAGTGGAATCCACAAGACCAAGACGATTGCACTGATGACAAATGTAGCAAATCCCAAGCTCAAACCTGTGACATTGGTCACGCCTTCCGCGAACATAGTCCAGGGGCTCACGCCGACACCTGCGGTGACCAGTATTGCCTCTCCCAAGCCAAATACCACCAAGCCGAGGATGAGAAACGTGACTGATGCCAATGGCGGTTTCAATGTGAAAGCCTTTGGCGAGCTCCATCGAAGCTTTGGAACTGACGTGACCGAAAAGAAACTCAAAGGTATATCCAAGTCAAAAGTTAACTGAGTGGCAGTTGTGCCCGCGGAGACAATGCAGAGCAAGACCAACATTTGCAGAGACTGCGTGTGGAAAACATCCCTGACCAAGGGGGGAGCCGGCACTGCTAGTTAACACAATGAGTGATAGTGTTAAATAACACGCCACCGATCCACTATTTATCGAACAGATAAAGTTGTTTTTTACTTCTTTGCTTAACAGTCTTCGGATAAACTGTTAAATATGAGTGAAATGACCCTCTATGATCCTAAAGGAAACCGCCTGTACCTCAATGCTGAGGAGAGAGCAGCATTCTTGCATGTTGCGCGTCAACGACCCGCCCGCGACCGCACACTCTGCGAAACGCTGCACTATACTGGGTGCAGGCCGTCAGAGTTGATCGAGATCACCCCCGCCCGTATAGACCTCTCTGGTGGCGCTGTGACCATCAGGTCGCTCAAGAAGCGCAAGGACCGCTCTGGTGAGCAAAAGGCTGTCTACCGCGCAATTCCAGTGCCACCGGACTATCTTGACACCCTGAACATAGCACACGGCATCAGAGAAACGCAGAAATCACGCAAGCTGGCGCATGTACCGATCTGGGCGCTGTCCCGCGTTAGGGTCTGGCAGATCGTTAAAGATGTCATGATCGAGGCCAAAATTGTCGACGCTGGACACAGAAGTCCAAAAGGCTTGCGGCACGGGTTCGGTGTCAATGCCGTTGTGAAAGGTATTCCACTGCACATGCTACAAAAGTGGATGGGCCACGCGCAGCTTTCCACAACGACGATCTACGCAGATGCCATCGGCAAAGAAGAGCAGGACATCGCTGCCAAGATGTGGGGTTAACTGATGCATCTGACCAAGACAAACCCAGATGCTAACCTCTATCGGTATTATCATATGGATATTGTAAAAGGTCTCTTTGGAGACTGGGGGTTGGTGCGGGAATGGGGTCGGATCGGCAGCTCGGGGCAGTTACGCACTGATTGGTTTGAGACTGAGCATGATGCGAAAGGTGCCCGTTTTGCCCTTCACATGACTAAGGCGAAGCGGGGCTATGATTGACCACGACATACTCCACAAAATGTCAGCAACTCAGTTATTTTTGAACGGGGTTTGTGGTGGCGCAAAACAGGGCAGGGGAGACGCATATTCCACAAAGGAGAGCTTCTAAGTGTTCTTGGATAGCTTTAGGTTTTTACGTGACAAATTTACTAAGTAGATGGCAATCGTGCAATTGTTATGTCTCTTCCCGTCATTGCGCCACAGACCGAGCCTTTGAAGGGAAATTCAACAAAGCACTGGTCGCTGTTGCCCACCAATTAGGACTTAAAAAACCACATAATCCCAGAGAAAAGCCAGTTTGTGGATATCTAATCAACGACAATTATTGTGTTCAACAAACCACCCTTTCTGCGCGTGGACTAGGGGTTGGATTTTGACCCGATCGCACCGGCTCAAACCCAACCGACAATCAGAATTTCAGCGGCATCTGCTGGATTGTTGGCCGCGTATTCATAGCCTCGCTGGGCCGCCTGTACGAATGCGCGTGCTATTTCTGGGTTGGCGGCCAACCAAGTCCCATTGCAACCCAAGAAAGTCGTATCCTGGTCTGGAACGCCGTAATCGGCATATCGAAAGGCCCGTTGTGGACGGTCCAGCAAAGTCGAATTCACGCATTCCCATGTGCTGACTTCAAGCGTGAAATCAACTCGGCCATTGGCCAGTGCCTCATAAGCTGAAGTGCCTAGTGTGCCCAATCGCGTTGCGCCTGAGTCGTGGTGTCGCGTGTCGCCTAGGTTGTCTGACGCCGATGGACTCGGGATCAGGGTGGCAGGGTGTCAGGGTGTCAGGGTGTCAGGGTGCGCCAGACTGCGAAGCGTCGCCACATTGTCCGGTTGTCTGTTTCCAATAGAGAACCTATGCGTTTTCCTCACATCTGGCTTCGGGTCCTTCCCAGCGATTTTCAGCCGTCGCGGGGGGCGCAGAGCGCGACGTAGCAGACGTTTCTATTTGCTGCCTTAGACACTCATTGTTTGTACTGTTGGAGCGCCGCGCAAACGGTCTCGGGGGATGGTACTCTGGGATTTTTTGGGGGTCTTAGACGAGCGGGTTTTAGGTGGTGATCGGAGGGTCCGCCCCAGAGCCAGAAGCCCAATGTTTCCACTGCCGCTAGACAACGGGGGGTGGCACTAGGTCTATACCTCGTGACACACCTCGTGACACCCTTTTGCGTCATATAAATAAGGGGTTGTCACGAGGTGGTTCTAGTGGCTCTAGGGGGGTAGCTGTTTAGATTGTGAGAATAGAAAAGAAATAAAAGTACAGTATTTCAAGTTCCCCCACAGCCGCTACATAGCTACCCCCCTAGTGCCACTAGCCTCACCTAGTGCCACGGTCTGCCATCGCCCTTGTTTATATGACGCAAATGCTGTCACGAGGTCCTGTCACTAGGTATGTAGACCTCGTGACAAAATCGACCGAATTTTTTCGTTTTTCGTTTTTCGCGTTTCCGCGTCGGTTTGAATTGCGCTTTTCAATAATTTTCTCCACTACGAATAGACAACCGACGGTTCTCCACTGCCAGTAGAAAGATATTAGGAGTCGAGTCCTTTCACTTCGTGGGCCTCAAAAATCGCTCACAGGAGGTGTAATTAGGTGGTGACGTCGGGCACGAAAAAGCCCGCTACGGAGGTCCCGCGCGGGCTTAATAATGTCCGATCCAAGTGATAATGGAGAACCGTTTTTGGGGTCCTCTACTTTGGGGTCTCGTGACCTTCCGGTAAGGGCATCCACTCGTCGCCAGAGTTGGTCCCTATGCGGTAATACCGCCGCGTCCGCGTACCGTTTACCCGTATGAGTTTTGGCTTATAGAGGATGTCTATTTGCGCCAACGCGAGTCCCATTAGCGATTGCATCCGAGCGTCGTATTGTGTTTCGGGGCGACCCACCGCGTCGGTCCATGCCTCTTTTGCCGTAAACGTTGTCTTGATCACAGCTATGCGGCGTAGTTCCACGGTAAAATCAAAGCAATGACCGCTGTGCATTGAGGTGCAAATTTGATGATATTTGCAACAACTTGGGCTAATCATATAAACTGAGCCCTACATGTGGTGCGTATATCAGATGCAAAATTAATCCCACTGAATCAGGCTTTCAATATGCTTATCGATTACGCCAGAGTGTACAGTCAGGGATAATCCCTCGATCGTCAGATCAGTGCTTTGAATGCAGTCAAAGCCAATAAGATCTTCCGTGAAGTGGCATCTGGACGAACGATCAAAGCCTGACCTCAATTGGAACGTACCATTGATGCTTTGGGGGCAGGGGACGTATTACTCATCGCCGAATGGGATCGGGCCACCAGATCAATGATGGACGGGATAGGTATCATTCATCACGTTGCTGACCGATCCGCGACCGTCAAAGTATTGGACAAACCTTGGCTTGATCTGACGACCCCGGTGGGGAAAGGAGTCCTCGCGTTTCTATCTGCATTAGCGGAAGTAGAGTGGGAACGTATCACCCGTCGTGCAAGTGAAGGACTACCGGCTGAGGCCGGTAGTCTCATTTAGAGGAATGCAATTTCAGATACTGCGTGATGATGTCGTCAGTCACATTTCCAGAGGTGGGTGAGAAATATCCGCATGCCCAAAACCGCCTGCCCCAGTAGCGCTTGCACAGCTCAGGGAATTCCATCTCGATGCGGCGTGACGAGCGGCCCTTTACGAGTTGCATAAAGTTGGACAGGAACAGTTTTAGTGGAATTGACAGTAACATGTGCACATGACCGCCTCTTAGCACACCTTTCACGTCATGGACGCCTATTTCGGCACATGTTTGCATGATAATCTCGCGTATCCTCTCTCGCATCGCACCCTGCAATACCCTGTATCTATATTTTGTGACCCACACGACGTGAAATCTATGGTAAAATCGCGTGTGCACGGACGAGGAGTAAAGCGTGATCTTCTCTCCTGAATACTGAAACCATACTGCTAATGCGGGTTTCAATATTCAGGAGAGAAAATGAATTGAGTGATTTCAGCTGGAACATTTAACTGATCTTATTTGCTACTTCCACAGGCAGTGAGACATTGGGTAGAGTATTTTTATGTCAGAACAAAAGGCAGATCACATATACAGCGGCATCAGATGGCCGGTTTCTGTAGAGGCGAGCGTCCATAGGCCGGAAGCATTGGCCGATGATCCCGCGCCCTACGCCGGGCGCGACAGCTTTACGTTTGTGCATGTTCGCGTGCGTGACTCAGATGGCATGGTAGGCGATGGGTTTACTGGCAGGTTCCTTGCGCCCGAGGTGGCCAGTTTCCTTAACCGCGTTGGTGGCGAAATTAATGGGCAAGAAGGCGATGCCATTGCTGCCGCCATGCGTCGCTTTAATCCGCGGGGTATGACGGGAGTGGTCGTTTCGGCGTTGGGAGCGCTTGAAATTGCGCTGGTTGATTTGTGCGGACGCCGCACGGGCATTGCTGCATGGCGGATGTTGGGCGGCAAGCGCGACAACGCCCCCGTGCACGTGACGTGCGGCTTTCCCGCTCTGGATAACGGCGCCCTTGTTGCAGCCTGCGCTGCTGAGGTCGCGGCGGGTGCTGGCGGCATAAAGGTTTTGGTGGGCGCGCAGGGCCGCACGTTGGGTGAAGACGTTGCGCGGCTGACCCTCGTGCGTGAAGCAGTCGGAGAGGGCATTGACCTGATTGCAGATGCCAACTGCGCTTGGTCGCGCGAAACGGCGCAAGACATGGTGAGAGCGGTTGACGGATTATATCTGTCATGGCTCGAAGAACCTGTGCGCAACAATGACGCTGCCGATTTGGCAGCTTTGGTGGTAATGGGGGGTGTGCCTATCGGGGCCGGACAGATGGAACAAAGCAACAACCGTTTTGATCAGTTGATCGGGGCAGGGGTATCTATGATACAGCCCAATGCTGTTTTCACCGGTGGGTTCAATGCGGCGATCAACGCTGCGCAGCGGGCTATAGCTGCGAACCTGCAGGTGTCTCCGGCCGGAGGTTGGGACGCGATCAATCTACATTGGATGTGCGGCGCGATGAATAACGGCGCGGTTGAATTGCACCGCGCGCAGGCGCGCATCAGCCGCCTTTTGCGTCCTTCCCATGTACTGCGCAATGGAAGGCTGTGGATGTCAGATGCCGCTGGTCTTGGCCTTAACCTCGACGATAAAGAACTGGCGCGCTGTCGCGTCGGTTGACGTGGTTTTAATTTGGTGGGGGCTTGTGGGGCGGATCATCTGGCGTTTCCGTATTGGTTGGGCTTGCACCGAACACACGCGCCGCAACCGGTGCCCCGATGACGACCAGAAAAACGCGGCTAAGATGATGCACCACTACATAGCCGAGGTCAGCGCCGACAATGATGGCAAAAACCGTCATTTCGGCCTGACCCGCAGGTGCGAAAGCTAAAAACGCATCCACGGGCGGTACGGCCGCAATGAGTGTCGCGATTTCAGTGAAAATGAACGTCAAAATTGCGAGGATTATGACAAAAAATATACCAGCAGCCACGTCGCGCCGAATATCCGCCAACGTTACGCCCACATACCCCGCACCGAGTGCGATACCGATGAAGAACTGTGCCGTCAGTATCGCTTCGGCGGGGGGGCGGTAGTTAATAATGCCTGTTATAGACAGTGCCCCTGCCAAAATCATGGGGCCGATCATGGGGGCACCAAAAATTCTCAGACGTTTCGCAACGTGCCAGCCGATGATGGCGGTAAGGGCCATAATGACAAGCTCATAGGGCGGAATTTCGGATGCTGGTTGCCCGATGGGGTTTTTGATATCTGCGTCAAACACCTGCGTCAAAATGATGGGTGCGATAGTAATGATAATTAACAGTCGCGTCGCATGGATTAACGATAGCGCCCGAACGTCGCCGCCGGCTTCTTTGCCGAACATGACCATGTCCTGCAATCCACCGGGCATGGCGGCATACCATGCAGTAACGCCGTCAAACCGATAGACATAGCGAAAGAACGGAACGCCAAGCAGGGCGATGCACAGAACGAAAAGTGGGATCAAAGCAACCGACGCGGCCATTTTCGGTAGTTCCGAAATAACCTGTGGGGTGAGCGAAGCACCAATCGCCACCCCCAAAATTGTGCGCATCCATTGGCTAACGTTTCCCGCCGCGACCAGTGGCATCCCCGCCAGGGCCCCGATAACGCATGCGACCAGTGGACCAAACAAGAACGGTAAAGGAAAGTCAGCCCACCAGAAGATCACTGTGCCTGCCACCGCCAACGCGACCGTCAAGCCTTGTTTGCGCCACATGCTTCGCGCAAGCCATGAGCCCAATGTTGGCCGCATCACAGAAACCTTATGTTGATATTTAGGCCATGAACCAGGTTGGTCACGTCGTCTGCCCACCGTTCACCGCAATCATCTGGCCGCTAATGAACCGCGCTTCGGGAGAGGCTAAATATCCCGCCATGGACGCTATATCACACGATTGCCCCATCACACCTGTCGGGATGTTAGCGGCGCGGGCAGGGTCATCCTCGATAGCGGAATCTTTGCGGATTTGACCTGGTGAAATTGCGTTTACCGTGATCCCCTTTGATGCAAATTCGGTCGAAAGTGCTTTGGTCACACCCCAAATGCCGTGTTTGGCCACAGATATTGGCGCACCTTCATAATAGCCTTTAATGGCTTTCATCCCAGTGAAGTTAATAATCCGACCCCAGCCAGCATCGACCATACCGGGCATAAATGCTTGAGAGGTATGGAACACCGCCGTGAGTGCGACGTCGATCACGCTATGCCAGTCCTTGCCCGTCATTTCAAGGAAGGGCTTATGGGGTCGACGTGCGGCGTTGTTTACGACAATATCAATACGACCAAATTGCGACAGAGCTGTTTCGGCGATGTTTTTGATAGCGTCAGAACTGCCCATGTCCCCCATAGCCACGAGTGTCTTGACCCCCGCGGCCTCCACTTCGGCGGCGGTGTCTTCGACAAGTTTGGTGTTGGAGGATCCGTTGACGATGACATTACATCCCATTTGCGCAAAGCGCAGCGCGACAGCACGGCCAATGTTCTGCCCAGATCCCGATACAAAAGCTGTTTTACCTGTAAGTGACCGTTCGATCATTTGGCTATTCTCCTTCGACCACCCCATTTTTTGGTCGCGCATTGGGTGCGACGCGAGTCAGACATGGTAGAGCGCGTCCAACGAAATGAAGAAAGACCCCCGAAGGAAAATTGTCAATCGGTAGAAAAATGTTGACAATTGGCAGATAACATCATTTCTTTAACGTATAGGTAAGTGGTTTTTGCCGATTGAAGGGCCGTGTGGAGGCGGTTTTGCACATTTTCAGAAGGACAGCGGGAATTGTGGATGTGAAAAATACGTTTCAATAGATGATGGCAGACAACCAAACCTTAAGCGCACTTTAGTCGAAAGTGCTACACTATAAATGAAGGGATAAGGTGTAGCTACGGGCTCATTTCAAAGGAAGAAATATAGCTCGCACCAAAAGAACGGCACATTCAGAGATGCCAAAAAAGAGATCAACGGGAGGACCTCAAAAATGATCACACAATTTCAAATTACCAACTGGTTGCCAAGCAGCATGACGGCCACAATTGCGGCCTGCTCTATCGCACTTGCCGCACCTGCAATCGCACAGGATGCCTATCCGTCTGCCGACGAGACGCTGGACTGGACTATTGCGTTTGGCCCTGGTGGCGGCAACGATATTATGGCGCGTACCATTATCAACATTCTAACCAAATATGACCTGTATCCAGGTGATATTGCACCCGAAAACCGTGCCGGTGGATCCGGTGCAGTCGGTTGGGGTTATTTGTTTAGCCAAGACGGAGAGTCCTACGGAATTTCGACCACTTCGGGCAGCTTTGTGACAACACCGCTGCAGGCCGATACGCCTTGGCAGCCAGAAGACTTCACACCGGTCGCGCTTTTGGCGACAGATGACCTTGTTCTGGTCGTGAACGGAGATTCCAAAGTCCAAAACATCGATCAGTTCATTGAAATGGCCAAAGCCAACCCGATGAACATCGGTGGCACAGGCACTGTAAACGTTGATTTCATCGTGCCGTCTCTGTTTGCGCAGGCAGCTGGGTTTGAATTTGACTATGTGTCTTTCAATTCTATGGCAGACCAGACAACAGCCCTTTTGTCAGGTGCACTGGATTCGATGGTCAGTAACCCCGGCGAAGTCCTTGGCTTGATCGAGTCCGGTGAGCTGCGCCCTCTGGTGTATTCCGGTCAAAGCACGCCGGCTGCCTTAGGTGATGTCCCTACAATGGGCGACATCGGTTTCGACATCGGTGTGTCGATGCCTCGCGGCCTGATTCTTGCACCAAACGCCCCTAATGAAGTGCAGCAGTGGTGGATCGAAACGATGAAGCAAGTTGTCGAAACGCCTGAGTGGGCAACCTACATCGAATCCAACACGCTGACGCCGACTGTGATCTACGGCGAAGAGTTCCGTGATTTTCTAGTCAAAACGAAAAATGGCTTTGAAACGGTTCTGATCTCAATCGGTGCGATTGACTGAAAATGGCTTTAAAAAGACCGAAGGTTTCGGTCTGCTTCGGTCGCGCATTGTGCGCGGCCGGTTTTGACTTTTTCACCGGAGAACTAGAATGAGGCTCGCTTTTCTGCTGGTTGTTTTGGCTGGTGCGATATTTTATTCCTATGTCGCCTTCGTGGACCTGTCATTCATGACCCGTTCCGGCAGACTTGGCCCTGGTTTCTTCCCACGTATTGTTGGCAGTTTCATGGTAGTATTCGTCAGCTGGTCCATTTTGGACGCACTGCGGGAAGGGCAGGCATTTGTGGGCGAAGCACCTGACGGAGGTTGGACAGATACGGCCATTTTGATTGCACTTGCCGTTGGATATGCTGTCTTGTTGCGCCTCTTTGGCGGATTAATCGCGACGGTCATCTACCTTACGGTGACGCTGTCTTTGCTCAATCGCAGACGGTATTTGCTAAATTGCATTCTTGCGCTCACCGTTCCGGGTGGAGTCTATATTTTATTTGACACTGTGTTGAACGCGAATATGCCCCCTGCCCTTCTTGATCTGCCTTTCTGATATACCGCGCCGTGAAATTGACCCTCTGGAGTACAAATAATGGACATTTTTAGTGACCTCTTGATGGGGCTGGCGATTGCGGTAACACCAATCAATCTAATATATTTGTTGATTGGTGCGGCCCTCGGCATGGTGGTTGGGGTCATTCCAGGTTTCGGGCCATCTGCAGGTCTGGCAATCTTGTTGCCAATGACCTTCGGCATGGAGCCCACTAGTGCAATTGTGATGCTGGCGGCGATTTATTACGGGGCGATGTATGGCGGAACGATTACCTCTATCCTGCTCAACACACCTGGCGAAAGCGCAACGGTAGCCAGTACATTTGACGGGTTCCCGCTGGCCAAAAAAGGCCGTGCTGGTCCGGCATTGGTCATGCAGGCGGTGTCGTCGTTTGTTGGGGGTACAGTTGGCGTGATCCTGATCACGCTATTAGCGCCGATGTTCGCGCAGGTATCGCGCAGTTTTGGACCACCAGAATACTTTTTACTCGCACTTATGGGCATGTTGACGCTAATCGTGATGATCGGAGAAAACTGGCGGTTGGGGATTATCTCGGCGTTGATCGGTTTTGCACTTGGTACTGTCGGGGTCGATCTTGAGACGGGGCAGGGGCGTTACACTTTTGGATCCGCTGAGCTGATCGGTGGTATTTACTTTATCCCGATCGCTATCGGTCTGTTCGGCCTGGGAGAGCTGTTCTTCGCCTTTTACAAGGGGCTTCATCGCACTGGATCGGGCGGAATCGTCAATTACGAGAACGAGGAGCGGTTCTGGCCCACAAAATTGGACTTTATATCGACGCGCATGACAATGATACGTCATTCAATACTTGGGTTCATTGTCGGCGTTATACCGGGGGCAGGTGCAACCATTGCGTCCCTGATGGCGTATTCAACCGAACGCTCACTTTCGAAAAACTCCGAGAATTTTGGCAAAGGTGAAATGGCGGGCCTTGTTGCGCCTGAGACGGCCAATAACGCAGCGTCCTCTGGTGCGATGATTCCGCTGTTGACTCTGGGCATACCCGGATCGGCCTCGACGGCTGTATTGCTGGCTGCGTTCTTGATGTGGGGGTTGCGTCCAGGCCCATTGTTCATGGAGCAGAACCCGGAACTGGCATGGGGCCTTATTGCGTCAATGTATCTCGGTAATATAGCGCTTTTGGCGATCAGTATCTTTGCGATCCCGCTGTTCGTGCAGATTATCAAAGTGCCCTATCGCATCCTTGGGCCGACAGTTGTTGTAGTCTGCGCCCTTGGAACGTTCAGCGTTAATGCGTCGTTTGTAGAGCTTTACATCATGATTACAGCGGGAATTGTGGGGTTCTTCATGCGGCTTTACGGCTTTTCAGCTGCGGCACTTGTGCTTGCGCTGGTCCTCGGCCCCTTAGCCGAAGAAGCGTTGCGACAAACGCTGGCGATTTCGCGTGGCTCTTTCTCAATCTTCATTGAGCGGCCCGCATCGCTTTGGATTATCGGCGTGACGATTGTGCTGGTGGTGTTCCTACCGCTTTTGAACCGGTTTAGCTCGAAAGCTGACGCGGCAAAGAAATCTGGTATTTGACGTGACCATCAAGGTCGAAGATACACGCGGCCTTATTAAATTATGCTTTCGCCAACTCGGGGTAAGTGAGGAAGCCGCGAAAGCGACGACCGATGTGCTGGTGTTAACGGAAATGATGGGGATCACCACCCATGGACTAAGCCGAGTCGCGACCTATTGCGACCGTATTACTTCCGGTAGGATTGATCCTTATGCAGTAGCCAAGGTGCACGCACCAACTATTGCTCTGCGCCATATGGATGGATGCGGCGGCCTTTGTCCGCTTATTGCGATGCGGGCTCTAGAGGCAGGTCGCGACGCTGCGCGCAGGGCGGGTGTTGGTGCTGTTTTTGTGCGCGGTGGCACACATGTTGGCGCACTTGCGCCGTATCTCTGGTATGCAACGTAAGCAGGCTAGGTGTTCAGTCCCGGCATCTGGTGGATCGGATTTAAGATGAATCGATTTGGTTCAGAAGTCCATATCTTGCAAATGAATTCGTAAGGCGTGAGACCGCTGAGTGTCTTGAGGCGGCGCGCGTAATCGTAGGCGTCAAGGAAGTCGCTGAGATGGGTTCGAAGTTGTTCGTGGCTATCGTAGTGATACCGCTTGACGGTCGCTTCTTTGATCGTGCGGTTCATGCGCTCGACCTGACCGTTTGTCCAAGGGTGGTTTGGCTTGGTCAGGCGATGCTCAATGCCATTTGCCTCGCAAATCATGTCGAACCGCATGGACCGAGAATAGGCGGTGTTCCGGTTGCGAGGTTGCTCACAAAACTGGATGCCGTTGTCCGTCAATATTGTGTGGATCTTATACGGCACCACTTCCAACACAGCCTCTAGAAACTCCCAGGCCGTCTTGCGGTTTGCTTTGTCGACCAACTGCGCAACGGCGTATTTGCTGGTTCGGTCAATGGCTACAAAGAGATAGAGTTTACCTTCGTTCGTGCGCAGCTCTGCGATGTCTATGTGAAAATAGCCGATAGGATAGCGTTTGAACTTTTGCCGCTTGGGTTTGTTGCCCTCCATATCTGGCAAGCGGGATATCCCATTCCGTTGCAAACAACGATGCAATGAAGAACGCGTTAGATGCGGGATCGAAGGTTGCAGGGCATAGAGACAATCATCCAACGGCAATAGTGTATAACGCCGGAAAGCCACGACCATCGCTTCCTCTGAAGTGGTCAGGACTGTGGAGCTCGGCTCAGTGGGACCGGTCTTGCGATCTTCCAGAGTCTCGCGCTTGCGCCATTTGGCAACCGTTTTGACATTGATCCCAAGTTCTCGGCTCAGCGCCGCGGTTGTAGCTTGCGATCGCTGTATTTTTGCTCTGATAGCGTGCGTGGTCGTGGCGCAGCCATGACGTACTTGTCCCATAATGCTTCCTTCCATTCCAAAGAACAGATCGCACCATCAAACCATGGGATCAAACAGCTAGGCCGCGATTATTACAACTGCCACCGCTCCGATGATTGCGACAGCGGGTGGGCGTGAAGCCTTGATCGGCAACAACCCTGTCAGGATCGGCGTGCCACTGTCGGGCCGCGATCCAGTCCTCATGGATATTGCGTTGTCGATGGGTGCTCGTTCACGTGTCCGGGCTGCGCGCGATGAGGGCGATGCGATACCGCTGGATTAGGCGCTAGACGCGAAGGGTCAACCGACGCGGGACCCAGTGGCGGCGTTAAGCGGCATTTTGCAGGCGATTGGTGGAGCCAAGGGCGCGAACTTATCGATGTGTCTGGACTTGTTTCAAGGCAGATTGTCCGGCGGTGTTATATTGGGCAAAGTTGCAGATCAACACAAAGGTCCATCACGCCAGCAAGATCTGAGCCTGATGTTTTTGCTGGTCGATCCTAAGGCGCTAGAGGAGGTAAATAGCTCCGGAGAAACCATTGCGGATGCCTTGAAACAAATCGAAAACAATGAGCCCGCTGATCCTGCGGCGGCAGTGCGATTGCCCAATGCGCGGGCAGTGTCACAGATACGCAAATCAGAACGGGCCGGGCTTAGACTGTCCGCTCCGCTGTTAGCACAGTTGGAAAAACTGGCAGGCGCCTAAGAGTCTGATTCAAACTATTTGAGCGATTTTAGTTCCTTGCGAGATGTCTTGTGACGCGTCTAATGTGTGCGATGAGGATCCAAGCCTCTGCGCTCGCGATAGATTTTCCCCAATCTTTTGATAGGCGGCGACGTCGGTTCAGCCAAAGGAAGGTGCGTTCAACGACCCACCGGCGCGGCAGCACTTCAAAGCCCTCTGTAGTATCAGAGCGCTTGTTTATCTGGACGGTCCATCGGCCGAGGACTTTTAGTACGTGCCTCAATTTTGGCCCTGAGTATCCGCCGTCTGCAAATACATGCCGCAATGATAGATAACACGAGACGAAAGATTTCAACACATCGGGCGCGCCATCCCGATCCTGAATTCCGGCGCTATAAACCACAAGGCCCACCAACAATCCGACCGTGTCGGTGACGATATGGCGCTTGCGTCCTTTGATCTGTTTTCCCGTATCGTACCCTCTAACCCGACCACTTTCAGTTTTGTTCACGCTCTGAGTATCTATGACCCCGGCGGTTGGCTGGGCCTTACGGCCCTCGGCCAGACGCGCGACTTCCACCAGCTTACGGTTTATCTCATCCAACAAGCCACCATCGCGCCACGCGTAAAAATAACTCCGCACCGTCGAAACTGGCAGGAATTCATTGGGCAACATGCACCACTGGCAGCTGGTCGCTGCAATGTAGAGGATCGCGTCAAATACTTCGCGTAAACATGTCGTGCGAGGCCGGCCTGTTGTCTTGGGTGGCGGCATCGAAGGCGCTATCAACGCCCACTCTGCGTCGCTCATATCGCTGGCGTACTTATCGCTTTTTCAATCATGTTGGCGACGGGTGAGTTTAGTCCAGGCCATTGAGATCTCCATTCAGCTTCATAACAGAATAGAATTACAACCTATTGAACTCACTCAACTAGTTTAAATCAGGCTCTAAGGCATTTTCCACGTCGCGGTTGCGATGGTGGCTAGCTTGCCTTGCGCATCCCACAATCGACTTTCCATAAACGAAATAGAACTACCGCTCTTCAAAAACCGCCCTTCGCAGGTCGCACGACCTGTTACCACTGGCCTCATGAATTGCAATTTCATCTCAATGGTCGCGCCGGGACCTTGGGTTTTATTAACCAGATGCCCCATGGAAATATCCATCGCACAGGCCATCGCCCCACCGTGCAGCGATCCTTGTGGGTTGCGCAACATATCCGTCACCTCAAAGCTGACGCGGCAGGTGTCCTTGTCTGCGTCGGCGGCATCACCGGGCAGATATTCAAAGTCCAGCCCAAGAAAACGGGCCAGAAAGAATTTTTCAAACGCTTGCTCATGATCGTTCAACACAGTGTCAAAATGCGCCTGTGCAGCAGATTCATCGACCTTTTTGGGTATGTTGTTTCCCATCATGACCCGATAAAATTAGGAGTGCGTTTTTCCATGAAGGCTTTGCGCCCCTCTTTGTAGTCTTCGCTTTCAAAGCAGGCCTGAACCATACGCGCGCATTCATCGAGGTTGGTTTCGCTTTCAGAGGCAACAATCTGACTAACGATGTATTTGACGGAATCCACAGTCATCGGCGCATTGGATGCGATCATTTGTGCGGTCTCTTTAGCAACAGTTGCTACTTGGTCATCGGGCACCACCCGGTTGACCAGCCCCATGTCCTTGGCTTCGCTGGATGTGAACCGCCGCGCGGTAAAGAAAATCTCTTTGGCGAAGGACGGGCCGACCACATTGGCCAGTCGGTTGATCCCCTGATAGCCATAGCCTAGGCCCAGCTTGGCGGCAGGAACTGCAAATTGCGATCCATCACCGCAAATACGCAAATCACAACTGAGCGATAGAGCGACACCACCACCAATGCAGAATCCGTTGATCTGGGCAATGGTCGGCTTGGGGAACGCCTCAATAGCGTCATAGACGCGTTTTGTCGTCGCGTTGTAATGGGCCACTGACTCAACGCTGGAACGTTCGGTTTCGAATTTCGAAACATCGGCGCCGGATACAAAGGCTTTGCCACCCGCACCCGACAGGATGAGGATACGGACACTGTCATCATTGGCAAAACGTGTGGTGGCCGCTTCGACGGCTTCCCACATTTCAAGCGAAACGGCATTGCGCTTTTCGGGTTGGTTAAAAATGATACGAGCGATGTTGCCCGCTTGCTCGACAATGATTTTTTCAGTCATGGCTAGATTTCCTTTTGGTTGTCAGGTGGCCCCTGAGGCCTTCATTTGCGCTATTTCATCGCTTGATAAGCCTATTTCAGACAAGATTTGCGCACTGTGCTGACCCGCTGTCGGGGGTGGAGTTGCGATGTGGCTCGGTGTGCGGCTCATGATGATGGGTTGACCCACGAGTTCTGTCTTACCACGTTCCTGACTGGTAACAGGTTGGGCAAGGCCAAGGTGACGCACTTGCGGTTCGGCAAACACCTGACCGATATCGTTTATTTCTCCAGCGGGAACTCCCACACTGGTTAATAAATCGATCCAACGAGCTGTGGTTTCTTGTTCTAAAATCGCTTGGATTTCCTCACCAAGTGCGTCGCGGTTTTCGGATCGAGCTAGAGGTGTCGCGTACCGTTCATCTGTCAGCCAATCTTCGCGGCTCATGATTTTGGCAAAACTGTCCCAGATGATGTTACCCGTAACAGCAATATTCATGTGCCCGTTGGCAGTGCGAAACACACCTGTTGGGATGGAAGTAGGGTGGTTGTTCCCCGCCTGCTTGGGCACGTCGCCATCCATTAGATATCGTGCTGCCTGAAAATCGAGCATAAATACCTGCGCTTGCAAAAGCGATGTCTGAATCCACTGCCCTTTGCCGGATGTCGCGCGCTCCAACAAAGCGATCATAATGCCTTGTGCTGCAAATAACCCAGCGCACAAATCCGCAATCGGAATGCCAACGCGCATCGGCCCTTCGCCAGGGGTTCCAGTGATCGACATCAAGCCGCCCATACCCTGTGCGATCTGATCGAACCCAGGCCGATCTGCCAAGGGACCATCCTGACCGAAGCCAGATATCGAAGCGTAAATAAGGCCGGGATTGGTTTTTGACAGCGTGTCATAATCAATGCCGAGACGGGTTTTCACTGCGGGGCGGAAATTCTCGACAATAATATCGGCGGTATCAGCCAGCTTACGAAAGGCCGCCAGTCCTGCTTTGGTTTTTAAATCAAGTGTCAGGCTACGCTTGTTGCGGTGCAGATTCTGGAAATCTGCACCAGATCGCGGCCCACCGAATTGTGCCTTGTCCACGGGTGCTTCGACTTTGATCACGTCTGCGCCCCAATCGGCGAACTGGCGTACACAAGTCGGGCCCGAGCGCACACGCGTAAGATCGAGTATACGCAGGCCTTTGAGGGCGGAACTTGGAAGGACAGCCGGGCTGGTTGCGAAAGGAGGGTCAGATTGTACCATTTTGCTTCCCGAAGTGGCTTCGTTCCTATAATTTATAGATCATCACTTATCAAATAACAACTAAATGTTGATTGTTGACAAAAAATTAAATATGACAAATAAAAGGCATATGAAAATGAAGGCGAAATTAATTGGAATTGGGCGTGCGACGCTGTCGGAAGAGGCGCGCGTAGAGATAGAGCGTATGATTACTGACGGCGAACTGAAGGGTGGTGAAAAGCTTAACGAGCTTGGTTTATCTAACCTGATGGGTGTCAGCCGAGGCACCGTGCGCGAAGCGATCCGGTCCCTCGGTGGATCGGGGTTGGTCGATCTAGTGGCCAACCGTGGAGCGTTCGTTCATGAGATAACCTTAGCCGAAGTTCAAAACCTGTATGATTTGCGTGGTGCGATTTTTGCACTGGCCTGTGGCGACGCTGCGCGCCACTTTGGAGAGGGCGCGCAGCCAACGCTTGCTGACGATCTGTCCCGCAATATTGATGAAATGACAGCGGCCAACGATACTAAGGAGATTTCCCATTATTATACACTAAACATTGAATTCCATGATCTACTTTTGACTGCTGCAAATAATCCCAAAGCGAAAACCATCTACGACAGCCTCAAGCGCGAGATGCATCTGTTCCGCCGCCAAGGCCTGTCGATTGCTACAAACATTGCTCTATCGTTGGAAGAACACCGTGCGATCGCAGACGCAGTTACTGCAGGAGACGAGGAAGCCGCGCGTGATGCGGCAAACGAACATATCCGGCGTGGATTTGGCCGCTACATGGCCACCGCGACACGAGACTGACATCCAATCGGCTCGGCGTTGCTGACCCGCACATCAAGCTTGGAGAATTTCGACGTGAGCAACCCCCTTTATGATGCTTTAATCAAACCCCATAACGGTCGATCCACTACATTTTTACATTTGCCGGATGATACGCTTTTGTCACACACCAATTTCATCGATCTGGCGGGGCGCTATGCTGCGGCGTTGAACGATCTTGATGTCATGGCGGGGGACCGCGTGGCAGTGCACATCCAGAAATCGGCAGATGCGTTGGCGCTGTATGCGGCATGTTTACAATTGGGTGCAGTGTTCCTTCCTCTCAACACCGCTTACACGCCAACCGAACTGGAATATTTTATCTCTGACAGCGACGCTTCGGTTGTTATATGTGACCCGGGTGAAATCAACGAAGTCGCAGCAATTGCGAAGTCCACAGGCGCGACATTGCGCACGATGGGGGCTGCGGGCGAGGGGTCGTTGAAAGACGCAGCTTTGTGCCTCCCGCCACGGACAAACGTGGCAACGCGCGAACAAGATGACATCGCGGCACTGCTGTATACATCTGGCACGACAGGGCGTTCAAAAGGCGCGATGTTGACCCACCGCAACTTGCTGTCCAATGCGCAGGTCTTAGTTGACATCTGGCGCTTTAGCGACACCGACGTTTTGCTGCACGCCTTACCGATCTTTCACAGTCACGGACTGTTCGTAGCCTCGAATGTCACCTTGTTGGCTGGTGGGTCGATGATCTGGTTGGCGAAGTTCGACACGGATAAGGTCCTCTCTCAGCTACCCAATGCCACGACGATGATGGGCGTGCCGACATTCTATACCCGACTTCTGGGCGACGCGCGGTTCGACAAGGACCTGACGCAACACATGCGTCTGTTCATCTCAGGTTCGGCCCCATTACTCAGTGAAACGCACGAGCGTTTTGAAGCCCGTACTGGCCACCTGATTCTGGAACGTTACGGGATGACAGAAACTAGCATGAACACCTCAAACCCTTATGATGGAGCGCGTCGCGCAGGCACCGTCGGGTTCCCATTGCCTGATGTGGAGGCTAAGATATGCGACCCTAAAACTGGCGCTAGCCTGCCAGTGGGCAAGGTTGGCATGCTGGAGGTGCGTGGCCCCAATGTGTTCAAAGGATATTGGAAAATGCCCAAAAAGACTGCCGAAGAACTGCGCGAGGACGGCTTTTTCATCACGGGTGACCTCGCCCAAAAAGACGAAAATGGCTATATTTCGATTGTGGGGCGTGGCAAGGACCTGATCATTTCGGGTGGTTTCAACATCTACCCCAAAGAGATAGAGATGTTTCTGGACAATCTACCCGACGTACTGGAAAGCGCCGTGATTGGCGCGCCACATCCTGATTTTGGGGAAAGCGTGGTTGCGGTGATCGTGCCTGTCACAAGGGCAACACTTAACATAGCGGCTATCGAGGCGGAGGTCAAAGACAAGCTGGCGGGTTTCAAACGTCCCCGCCATTTCGAGGTTCTGGAAACGTTGCCGCGCAATACCATGGGCAAGGTGCAGAAAAACGAACTGCGCGCCCAGTTTGAAAATGTTTTTAATTAACCCGTATCTGAGGGCCTGAATTCATTAGGAGAATTACTTTGCATAAGCGGTTCTCGGGCATCCTGGCGCCGGTCTTCACACCTTTTACGTTTGACCTGAAACCCGATTCACAGCGGCTGATTTCGCAGTGTAGGTGACTGCTGTCCCAACAGGTGCAACTTGCCATTTTTGGCACCAAGAGCGAAGCCAACTCGTTATCAGTGGATGAAAAGATCGTCTTGATGGAGGAATTAATCGAAGGTGGGATTGAGCCCGCAACGATGATGCCCAGAACAGGGTATTGTGCGTTGCCAGATTCTATCCGTCTGACGCGCCGTACGGTGAAGCTTGGAGTGGGGGGCACGTTGATGCTGCCGCCGTTCTTTTACAAATGCGTTTCGATGAAGGGCTTTTTCGCAATTACGTTGAAATCATCGAACAGGTTGGCTTATCTCATGATCTGATCGAAAGATTAGTGACGACCTATCCGGGCACGGTCGTCGGTATCAAGGACAGCAATGGTGGGTGATCCGACACCCAAGGCATGCTGGATCCGCAATGGAATGTTTTCCATATTTTCGCAGGAAATGAAAACTGGTGTTCGGACGACGCGCCCCAAACGCAACAAGACCTGATCGATTTTCGCGACATTTTTCAAACTTATCCGATGATACCCGCGCTGAAGGCGGCGGTGGCGCATAGGACTGGCGACGACAGCTGGCATATGACACGTTCGCCTTTGCAGCCTCTTGATGACGTGGCACATAATGTGCTTATCAAAAATTGGTGAAAGTAGGGTTGAAATGGCAAGTCTTAAATGTCTCACAAAACAAGAATAAAATCATAGGTGAAGTGGTCCGGCAAAATTGGACAGCGTGCTAAGATGTATCCAATATGAACGAATAGATACGAGAATGACAAAGCGACGGAACTTTTCATACTCATGCAGGGATTTTGCCTCAAATAGGCAGGGAAACCCCACGCCTCCGGTCGCCCGGGAGTTTCTTTATGGGCCTGAATATTAGCAAACTCTTCAGTATATTTAACATAATGTTCATTATACGAAACAAACCTGTACGCACAAAGTTAGAATGTCCCACATCTGCAAAGTAGAAGTGTCACACTTCCCTGTCTGGACCAGGATTGGAGTGTGGACGTGGAATTTGATGATCATGAGCGAACGTGAGCTGAGGCACCCACAACAGCCTATGCGCACCCAAAGCTCAAAGCGATGGGGCAACAACGCCGGCCAAAAGTCGTGAATAGAAGGCTGTTACGTAAAGCACTCGGCATGTCAGCTTGTGAACGGGTACCCTGTTCGCTCTTTTAGTTTCGATGAGACCTCAGAGCTGCTAAGGCTTTATTCCACCAGCACCTTTAGTGACATTTCTTAATTTCATTCACATTCACACACGCAGAAAAGATAGTGCGTCCACTTGAACCCGTTATGCTCCAATCCGATCCAGACGCGGCACTGCCGACAGCAGCCGTTTGGTGTAAGGATGTTGCGGATCGTTCAAGACGCAGTCGGTCGGCCCAGTCTCCACGATCTCGCCATTGAGCATAATTGCAATACGATGACTGACCCGCTCCACCACGGCAATGTCATGGCTAATGAACAGCATCGAAACCCCATCGCTGTTTTGAATATCCGCCATCAGGTCGGTGATCCTCCGAGCGTTTGAGACATCGAGTGCGGAAACCGCCTCATCCGCAACAATAATCTGTGGTTCAACAGACAGCGCACGCGCGATGCAGATGCGCTGTCGCTGGCCGCCTGAGAACTGATGCGGGTACCGCGCGACACAGTCTGTGGGCAGTCCGACACGTACCAGTAGCGCAAGGGCAAGGGCCTTGCGGTCGCTAGAGGTAACCATTCCAGCTATGAACGCTGGTTCCGTCACCGCGTCTCCAATCGACATGCGCGGGTTAAGCGATGCATAGGGATCCTGAAACACCATCTGGATAGAGCGCCTATGCGGTTTGAGTGCAGCCCGCGATAGCCCTTCGATGTGAGTACCCAGTAGGTCGATGTGACCCTTTGACGGATCAACCAAGCGCATGATCGACCGGGCAAGTGTTGATTTCCCGCAACCCGATTCACCAACAAGACCCAAGGTTTCCCCTCGGCCTAGCGTGATTGATACGTCGCGTACTGCTGCAACGGCGCTGTGGCTCGCAAAAAGTCCACCGCCATAGGTGGTCGTTAGTCCTGAAAGTTGTAGAACCGTCTCCGGCTTTTTCAGTGGTAACGGCGCACCTTCCCCCAGTCTGGGCGAGGCCGCCATCAATTCCCGAGTGTAGGCCGCACGGGGTACACTAAAGATTTCAGCAGTATAACCTTCCTCTACCTTTAGCCCATCTTTCAAGACGACGACACGGTCAGCAATCTCACTGACGACGCCAAGATCATGGGTGATGAACAGCACAGCCATACCCATTTTGGCCTGCAAAGATGCGATAAGCTGCAAGATCCCTGCTTGCGTGGTCACATCAAGCGCAGTGGTCGGCTCATCAGCGATCAAGAGCTCGGGTTCACAGGTCAGCGCCATGGCAATCATTACGCGCTGGCGCAAGCCACCCGACAACTCATGAGGATACTGATCGAGTCGCAACTCAGGTTCAGGTACCTTCACCCGTTCCAATGCAGCCCGCGCCGCGTCGCGCGCGGCCTGGCCACGCAGGCCGAGGTGTAGCGACAGGGTTTCGCTAATCTGCGCTCCAATCTTCATCACAGGATTCAGCGACGTCATTGGTTCTTGAAACACCATCGCCACACGATCACCACGCAGGGCCCGCAGCGCAGCGGCGGACAGTGTGGTGATTTCGTCTGGGCGATCACCCTCCAGACGAATAGAGCCCCGGGTAATCTGCCCCCCCTCTCTTTCGATCAGACGCAATATCGACAACGCAGTTGCGCTCTTGCCAGAGCCACTTTCGCCGACCAGCGCCAGCGTTTCGCCACGGTGAATGTCAAAGGACAGGCCTTGTACTGCTGTCGTCTCACCGAACGCAACGTGCAGGTCCCTGACCGACAGGACGAGTGGGTTGGGGGGCTGCAGGGTCATTCCGTGTTAAACTCCTGAAGAAAGGGTGCCAGCGGCGGAGTCCAGCGTTGACGTGACGGTGTTAGTCGCGCTTCAAAGGGATCGTCTCCCAACACCTGCCAATGAACCGTGTCGCCCAGCGTCAGCATGCCCCAAGCGCGTGCGGGGTTACCCGCAGTTGTAAAACTTTCGGTCAGGCTTTGCTGGGTCATATGCGGAATGCCATCCACTGTAGTCACTGTGTTCCAATGGACATGGCCTGCAATACAGGCAACGGGCACGCGCGCCTGTGCAAGAGCGGTTCGCGCGCGGTCTGATTGTGGGTAAGTCGAGACCAAAGCATTACGCTGAAAGTAATAGTTTCCGATTTGGCTGTGGCCTGAGAACGGCACGTGGCTGGCAACAAGTGTCGGCTTTTCGGCCAACTGCGCCATTTGCGACAGCCACAGCAGATCCGCCTCTGGCAAATCAAAACCCTCGCGCGTGTTGTCACGGTGTATTTTTGCATCTGCGCGCCAAAGGGCCAGTTGCCATACGCCAATATCAATCAGCTGGTTGCCCAGTTCCGCCCTTAAAAATTCTGCATTTTCGGCCACGCTCAGATGGTCGCGGTCATGGTTACCACAGATGTGATGCACAGGCATTTCAAGACGAGTGAAGACTTCCGCCACTTCGCGTTCGAGCCCGGCATCAATCTGGCTATCAATATCTGAAATGCGGTCTCCAAGATCGAGAACAAGATCTGGCTTTTCGGCATTAGCCCAGTCAGTGAACTGGCTGAGCAATTTAAGCGCGGTATCCCCCCGCTTGGTATTGGAAGGTGCGCCGTGATGAATGTCGGTGACGATGGCAATCCGGGTCATGGGTTCAGTTCCTATGGTGTGACGGGTTGGGCGCTCAGCGCCCAACCCGTTCAATTTAACTGTCAGCAAGCGAGATGCTGCCTGCGCGAAAGTCGAGAACATAGGGGATATGGCCAGGCATCGGAGCCCAGTTGATTGAGGTTTTCATGCCCCAGCTTTCGAACGGGCGATAAAGAGGCAGGACCGCCGGATCTGCTTCCACACGGTCCATCAGTTCGGCATATGCTGTCATGCGTACCGAGACATCGGTCGAGAAGCGGAAGCGTTCCCACTTTTCGGCGTAGTCTGCGTCGGTGTTGAAGCGTCCCTCGCTTTGCGACGGACCGTCAGGGGCCCACATGACACCAAAGGACCCGAACGGGTCAGCAAAATACATCGGGTTCGACCAGTTGCGCACCATCAAATCTGGCGAATTACCAGTCCATTTGTCGCCTACCACCACTTTGCCGTTAATACCGACATTGGCCCACATTTCCATGATCGCCTGCGCGGCCAATAGCCCGTTTGTATAGTAACTGGGCGCAGTATCATACGTGATCTCGAACCCATCATATCCAGCTTCTTGCAAAAGCTTCTTTGCCCGCTCCGGATCGAATTCAAACGTCACCAGATCAGGCTGATGCAGTGCTCCCATTTCTACCATCGTGTGGGTCGACGGAACGACAGCCTTGCCAAGCCAAAGTGCTTCGTTCAGAGCATCTCGGTCGATCGCAAGGCTCATTGCTTGACGGATACGCGGATCTTCCAGCTTTGGGTGGTTCTGATTCATAATCATAACGTGAAACAGAGCTGTCGCTGATCCTGCAGTCTTAAGGTTGGGGTCGGTGTCGATCAGTGAAAGCAGATCAGGCGCAATATTGGTGATGATATCAACCTCGCCGGTCTTCAAAGCAGTTAAGCGACTGGCGGTTTCCGAAATTTGGACCACATTAACGCGCTCTAACGGTGCTTTTTCACCCCAGAAACTATCATACCTTTCCCAAACTAGTCTTTCGCCCGGCTGGAAGGATTCGATCTTGTAAGGACCAGTGCCGATAGGAGCGAGTGCAAAAGCCTCAAAATCGCTATCTTCGGCTATGTCTGGGTCGCCCGTCAGCGCTTTAGTGTATTTTTCGGGGATGATCATAACCTGCTGAAGGGAGATCAGTGTTTCCCAAAGAGGTTCTTCACGATTTGCAAAAATCCGGATCGTGTTTTCATCGACTTTTTCGGCATTGGGAAAGTTTGCTAACCGGTCCTTGGCGCGCACGATATAGGGTGGGAAAGTTGCCTGCATCATTCGGTTCAGCGAAAAGATAACATCATCGGCCGTCATCAGATCGCCGTTGTGGAACGTGACGCCTTCGCGCAGCTTTAGTTCCATCACCGTCGGCTCAATAAGCTCCCATGACGTGGCGAGTGCAGGAACCCATTCAGGGTCAAGCTTGCTATGGTCGCGATCAATCAGTGTATCAAAGCTATTGTAATAAAACTGCGACCCTACGTTGGAATGGTCGCGGCCCGGGTCAATATAAGGTGCCATGTTGGCGGCCCCTACAGTTATTTCCTGTGCGGTGGCGACAAGCGGCAGCGCAGCGAGAGCAGTTGTTAGCATCAGTCGAAACATGAGGTTCTCCATTTATGTGTCAGAAATTTTTTGGCCGTTTGGGTCGGCTCTTTGGTTTGTTATCGGTCGCGCAGACGGACGTCGGCACGATCACGCACCCAGTCGCCAAGAATCTGCACAGAAAAGGTAAGCGCCACGATCAGCACCACAGGGGTCAGCACGATCCAAGGCGCAGTCGGCATGTAATCCCTTCCAAGCCCCACCATGGAGCCAAGCGACGGCTGCGGGGGCTGTACGCCAAGGCCAAGAAAGCTGAGCGTGCTTTCAAGGATAACGATGTTGGACAGCGCCAGCGTGAACTGCACCACGAGTGGCGAAATGAGGTTTGGCAACACGTGATGCCACGCGATGTAAATGGGCCCTGCCCCCGTAGTCCATGCGGCTTCAATGAACGGAAGTGATGACAGGCGCCGCACTTCAGCACGCACAATTCGCGCATATTGTTCCCACCCAGCGATGCCAAGGACGAAGACAAGCACGGTAAGGGTCGACCCCATCAGTGACAGGATTAGCAGCGCCACGAGGGTGAAGGGAATCGCAATCTGCATGTCGACCAGCGACATGATTGTATCCTCAACCCATCCCTGCATGAGTCCAGCGATCAGGCCAAGTGTACCGCCGATCAACAATCCGATCACCGCCCCTGCAAACGCCAATCCCAGTGTGAGCCGAAGGCCATATAGCGACCGTGACAGTACATCGCGGCCCAATGCGTCTGTTCCTGCAAAGTGGCCTGAGGCAAAGCGCTCAAACCCCATCGGTGGGCGTAACCTAGTCATGAGGCTTTGTGACAAGGGATCGAAGGGAACGACAAGTGGCGCAAACAGGGCTGCGGCAAACAGAATTACTGAGATTGTAATTGCGATCGTCTGGATAAAATCTAATCTGTTCTTCTTGCAGCGTGGGAGGATATCGGAGTCAGCGAATGTGGTCATCATCTCTTTCCTTAGGTGCTGGCAAGACGGATGCGCGGGTCTACGAGCGCATAAGCAATGTCGGTAAAGGCGTTGATCGCAACAACAGCAATCGCCACAGTGATGACCCCGAATTGAAGTACCGGGTAATCTCGCATTAGCGCGGCGGTCACCAACAACTGCCCTATCCCGGGCCAAGAAAAGATGCTCTCGACCACAACGCTGCCTGCAGCGGCCAGCCCCGCTACCTGCAATCCGATGACCGAAATCACTGTGACTCCGGCATTGCCCAGCCCGTGCCGTAAAACTACGCGGGCTTCGGTCAGTCCTTTGGCGCGGGCGGTACGGATAAAGTCTTGTCCAAGCACATCAAGCATGGCGTTGCGGGTAAACCGAGTCAGGGCGGCAACAAGAACACCAGACATTGCGATGGTCGGCATAACAAAGTGCAAAAACGTCCCGTTCCCCACCACTGGTAACCAGTTAAGCCAGTAGGAGAAGACCAGAACCATCAGAATGGCGAGGATAAAGGACGGCACGGCATAGCCTGCGAAAGCAATCATCATGACGGCTGAGCCAATCCAGCTTTTTTGGTAGATTGCACCGAGCACTCCCAAGGGAATTGACACAGTGATCGTTAGTGCCACCGACGCCAGCAAGAGCTGCCCAGAGGCCCAAAGCCGGTCCCCCACCACCTCTGTGACCGGGCGGCGGTCGATGAAACTGAGGCCAAATTCGCCCGATACAACTCCCCGAAGAAAGGCGACGTATTGCTGCCACACTGTTCCCTCAAGCTGGAAATAGCGGATCAGTTCCTCACGCCCTTCAGTTGTCAGGCCTTCACCCAAAAAGGTATCAATAGGATTACCGGACAGCCGGGTTACGATGAAGGTCACTGTTACAATTGCGAAAAGTGTGACTAGGGATTTTACTGCAACGCGCGTGAGATATGGGATCATCGGGCGGGGCTCCTTTGAATGTGAATAAAAGCCATGCCGATCGCGGCAGCAGCACGACCGTCGGTCAGCGCATTATCACCAACAAAAACTGCATCTGTTGGGTTCATCCCGGTACGCTCAAGCGCCATGGCCAGCATCGTGGGGTTCGGTTTGCCTAGGCTCTGCCACGTAAGGCTGGGACGGATTGCGCACAATGCAGCCAACAATGCCCCTGTCTCAGCCACGGGCTGGTTGTCATGTCCGGGGTGCGAGAGGTCTTCGTTCGCCACCCAAAGTGGGACGCCATGTGCGACTTCTGACAAGATCAGTCCAAACGTTTCGACAGACACGTTCAGGTCGCGACACAGCAAGATCGCCTCCGGATTATGTGCCTCAAGATCCATTCCAAAAACTACTGCCTGTTCCACGATTGGGGCAGCCGCATACAGCCTAAGGCGATGGACCTGTTCAACCTTTATTAAGTGATGCATCGCAATCTCTCCCGCCAGAAGGATCCGCGCGGCTGGCACATCGAACCCCATTCCTGCAAGACGCTCTGAAATAGTATCAGCCGTAGTGTCCGAGCAATTTGAGACGATCCAAAGGCGCGACCCACAGGCATCCACGAATGCAGCGGTGTCGTCAAAGGGTTCTCCTTCTGAGATCAGGCAACCATCAAGATCACAAATAACCAGGCGCGCGCCCGCTACCGCTTTGGGATCAAGTGTTGGATATCCGGTCACAGTCGAAATAAGTGTCGTTGTAGCGTTCAAGACAGTGTCTCCTGATAGCTCCAGGGTGGCGACCCTGCTTCTATGGAGACATTTGAAAGTACATCGTAACATGGCTGTAACAAAGCAAAGCTAGGATATGGTTTATACAAAGCTTCACTTTGGATTGTCGTTAAATGACTCTGAGTAATGCCCGCCTTGACGCAGTTCGCGCAGTCGCCGAAGCCGGATCATATGCTGGTGCCGCCCGTATACTGGGTGTCACGCAACCAAATGTCTCAGCGCAAGTACGCGCCCTTGAGACGCAATTCGGTGTATGTCTTTTTCTACGGGAATCAGGGCGCCTACAGCCGACTGGGCTTTGCCTCAAACTTTGCGACTCAGCCGAACGCCTGGCGGAGGCGCGAAGCGAGGCTGAACGGCTGCTGCTTAGCCGCTCTTCGCTTCGTGAAGGCAAGATTACAATCGGTCTTGGCAACGCGATGCCCGGCATGGCAATTATCGCAGCGTTCCATCGAGCCTATCCAGGCGTAAAACTTGAAGTTGAAACTGGGACTCACCAAAAGATCGCCCGATCAGTCCTGACACACGAGTGTGACATTGGTGTACTTCCAGATGTTCCAACTAATCCTCGTTTTCGGCGCAATCATGTGTCCATCTCCGAAGTGATTGCGATCGTGCCATCAAACCATAAACTTGCGCATGAACATGAGGTTACCGCTGTTCAGCTTTCATCTGAACCTCTGATTTTCCGGGCGTCAGGCTCTTCTACACAACGGACGCTGGAGCGGATGTTCATACGGGCAAAATTGACCCCCCACCCATTCCTGACACTTGATGCGCGAGATGGGCTTTATGAGGCTGTTGTAAACGGACTGGGAATCGGTTTCATGTGGCGCGCCAGCACCAGCCGGACGGACGGAGTTGTCCGGCTACCCATTGTTGAGATGCGCGGCGTGGTAACCCACGAAACCGTATTTAGCTTGAAAGAAACACAAGGTAGGATTGTTGAAGCCTTCTACGGAATCGCGAAGGCGTTCAAAATGGATTGATAGGAAGTTCAATGCTAAAACCAAAGTAGTGTAGGAAAACCAATCACTTTTGGTGGTTCTGTCGCAAAGTTTCAGTTTGGCTGAAGGACGGTCTTCATTGAACACAATTATGCAGCGAGGGTGGCAAACTGCGTGAATGGTGAGACCCCAGCTTAACCAAGCTGGCCTTTGCGGATCATATGCGCGGTTTCGATCCCAGCTAACGTTGCGGTTGCAGAATGGAACGCCTTGAAGCCGAGCATAGGTCGTGTAGGGCAAGATAAGAGTCACAGTTCAAGTATCGCGCACACAAGCGCTTAATCATTCGCCCTAATGTCAAGCTGAGCTTCAAAATGGTGACAAGCCACGGCTCGCATGTCCAACACCGGCCGTATGATCGGCTGACTCTCAAGACAAGCCTCACTCGCTAGGGGGCAACGTGGGTGGTAATAACACCCTGAAGGCGGGGAGAGTGGAGAAGGCACTTCGCCTTCGATAGTGTCAAAATGGACCAATTCATCCGCATCCAGCACCAGCTTGGGCACGCTGTTAAACAAAGCTGCTGTGTATGGGTGCGCAGGCATGCCAAAGACTTCAGCAACAGGCCCCAGTTCCACAATTCTGCCCAGATACATGACCGCCACGCGGTCACTTATATGTTGTACAACGCTGAGATCATGGCTGATAAAGACAGTGGTCAGTTCAAGGTCTTTGGTCAGTTTTAAAAACAGGTTTATAATCTGGGCTTGGATCGACACGTCAAGCGAAGCGACGGGCTCATCACAGATTAGCACGTCAGGCTGCATAGCAAGCGCGCGGGCAATTGCGATCCGTTGCCGCTGGCCGCCTGAGAACTGATGCGGGTAGCGATCACCCCATACAGGATCCAATCCGACACGCTCAAACCATTCTCCAACGTATCTTCGAGCTTCTGACTTTGTGGTTAGTCCATGGGCTATAGGGCCTTCAGCCACTGTCTCGCCCACTTTCATGCGCGGATCAAGGCTTGCGAATGGGTCTTGGAAAACAGTCTGCACACGGGTCGTTACCTTGGTGCCACGCTCCATCAGTGGTTTCCCATCTAAAGTCACAGTGCCAGAGGTTGGAGGCAGAATTCCTGCAAACATTCGACCGAGCGTGGATTTACCACAACCAGATTCGCCGACCAAACCTAAGGTCTCCCCCCTACGGATCGACAAAGTGACGTCTGATACTGCGCGGACTGAACGGGTCTCAACTTTCGCACCCAGCTTGGTAGCAATCTTTTCGCCCGTGCTCAGGTTTGGACCAAACAGTCGGCTCACATTATTTACGACTATACACTCGCTCATGTCAGCACCTCTGCATTTTGCCCAATCGGGTGAAAACAGCGCCAACCACGGCTGTCTTTAAGGGTAATGTTGGGTTCGGTGCCACATCTACCGGTGGCGTGATTGCAGCGCGGCTCGAAAGGGCAGCCAGGAGGCAGAGACAGCAGCGACGGTGTGGCTCCGGGAATTTGGGTGAGCGGGGTGCCGGGTTTCGCCGTCGCAGGAAGCGAGGCGATCAGACCGGCGGTATATGGATGACGCGGATCACGGAGTAAGTTGGCCGTTGGACCCTGTTCTACTATGCGGCCCGCATACATCACTGCCAGTTTGCTGGCGAGGCTAGATACCACAGCCAGATCATGACTAATCCATATCATTGCAGTGCCCGTTTCACGTGCAAGGTCGCGCATCTGGAACAGGATTTGCGCCTGAATGGAGACATCCAGAGCTGTTGTCGGCTCATCGGCGACAATAACTGTCGGTCGGTGCAATAACGCAATCGCAATTGCCACGCGTTGCCGCATACCGCCTGAAAATTCGTGTGGGTAAGACCGCAACCTTACAGAGGCAGACGGGATGCCGACTTGTGTTAGCAATTCCGCAGCCCGTGCATTAGCCGCGCGCGCACTCAACCGCTCGTGTGCGTCAATCGCCATGCGCATCTGCTGGCCGATAGTCAGCATCGGATTCAGCGTTGCAATTGGGTCCTGAAATATCATAGAAATCTCTCGACCTCGACGAGTACGCAGCTCTTTTTCAGACAACGTAGTCAGCTCGGTTCCGTTAAGCTTGACCGAGCCTTCAACGATCCGTCCCGGCGCATCGACCAGTCCCAGCAACGAAAAGCCAGTAACAGTTTTGCCAGATCCGCTCTCGCCAACCAGCCCCATAATTTCCCCGCGGGCCAAATCAAAGGACACGCCATCCACCGCTTTGACCACACCATTGCGAGTGAAGAAATGAGTGCTCAGATTTGTAACGCTTAAAACGGGATTAGTCATTTTCGTAGCCTTGGATTGAATTGATCGCGCACCTGATCGCCCACGATGTTGATGGCCACAATTAGAACAATTAGGGCGACGCCAGGATATACGGAAATCCAGTACCGCCCACTCATCATATAGGGGAAACCATTTGAAATCAGCATGCCTAGCGATGGTTCTGTGACTGGGAGGCCTAGGCCTAGAAAGCTAAGCGTCGCCTCAAGTGAAATTGCGTTGGCTATTTGCACGGTTGCCACCACAATTAGAGGCGGAGTGCAGTTTGGCAACAGGTGCCGCCAAACAACCAATCGACCACTCAGTGGGGTGGCAAGCGCTGCTTCGATGTAATCCTTGCCGCGCTCAGCCTTAGCAGCACCATATGCAGTTCTGGCGAAATAGGCATATTGTGCGGCAACTAGTGCGCTAATTAGCTGTATCTTTCCCTGCCCCAAAAGAGCCACTATCACCAACGCCAGGAGAATTGCAGGAAAGGACAATTGTAGGTCGATCAACCGCATGATTAGCGATTCAACGCGCCCGCCGACATAAGCTGCTGTTATGCCAAGCGCAGTACCAAGGGTCAGTGAGATGAAGCCCGCTGCTAGCCCGATCATGATGGAAATGCGCAGACCGTAAAATATTGCTGACAGCAGATCTCTGCCCTGCGGGTCAGTGCCAAGAATATGCGTATATCCACCAGAGCCAACAAAACCAGGTGGCCTACGACTATCCATCAACGACAAATTTGCCAAATCATACGGGTTCTGTGGTGAAACAAACCCCG
The DNA here is from genome assembly GCF_000155675.2 of Octadecabacter antarcticus 307. Classification (GTDB taxonomy): domain Bacteria; phylum Pseudomonadota; class Alphaproteobacteria; order Rhodobacterales; family Rhodobacteraceae; genus Octadecabacter; species Octadecabacter antarcticus. The sequence goes on along the minus strand of NC_020907.1, from coordinate 19,108 downwards.
CAAATACTGCCAACAGGATCAAAGCGACTAAGAAGAACATTGCAAGCATTGCGACCTTGTTCTCGCGATATTCAACCCAAAAACGGCGCAGTGGTGTGCTATTATCTTTCATTGCACGGCTCCCGCCCGGACGCGAGGATCAATCAGGGCAAAGACCAAATCAATAACAAAATTGATAGTGACAAAGAGAAAAGCCACAAGGATCAGGTAGGCAACCATTACTGGGCGGTCGAGTACGGCAATGCTATCGATAATCAGTTTTCCCACGCCGGGCCAAGAGAAAATAGTTTCGGTTACCACCGCGAATGCAAGAGTTGAGCCGAGCTCAAGTCCGAAGACTGTGATTATCGGAATAGAAATTAATTTTAGCAAATGACGGCGCAGAATCGTACCTTCTGATAGTCCCGCAGCACGGGCGAATTTAATTGTGTCAGTAAGCATAATCTCGCGCGTACCTGCACGGGCTAGGCGGATCATCATCGCCAGCTTGAACAGCGCAAGGTTCAACGCGGGAAGGACGATATGCGACAAACCGTTCAGCGTGGGAAAGGACCAAGCAACACCCCAAATTTCGAGAGTGTCGCCACGCCCACCAGCTGGCAACCAACCTAATTTGACGGCAAAGAATAGTATCAGTATTAGCCCTACCCAAAAGGACGGTACAGAAAACCCTAGCACAGAAACTGCCATGATAGTTTTGGATATCCAGCTGTCAGGGCGGTAGCCTGCGTAGATGCCAAGGCTTACGCCAAGAACCGTGGCTGAGATTACCGAAATCAGAACGAGCTCCAACGTCGCGGGCATCCGTCCTCCGATTAATTCCAGCACAGGTACATTGTAAATGAAAGACCTGCCCAGATCACCCTGTAATAAGTTGCCCATAAAAATAAAGTACTGCTTATACAGCGGCAGATCGAGACCAAGACGACGGATCACTTCTTCGCGGATTTCCTGAGTGGCTTCCGGTGGGATCACTATGTCGATGGGATTGCCAATCGCATAGACGCCGCAAAATACTATCACGGACATCACGGCCATGACGCCAACGGCTTGTAAGAAACGCTGTATAATAAAGCCGAGCATCAGCTATCCCTTTGGGCAAAATTAAAACCGGGCGGCAAAGACGCCGCCCGGAAGTTTGGAAGGTCACATTGCTTAAGGCGCGGGCCTAATAAAGAAAGCCAGCGTGTCTTCGTCGAGGCGTGGATTAAACTCGAACATGCCAGCCTTCGCCCCCCAAACTGTCTGAAGTTGCACCACAGAGATATAAGCCTTGTCCGCCATCACCTTCTCCATCGCTTCTTCATAGGTTGCGCGGCGCTCTGCCTCGTCCATCATCGTCGCTCCAGTTTGCAGCAACATATCCACATCGTCGTTTTCGTATTCAATGCGGTTATATGCACCAAGGTTCACCTCTGGATCGTTAGAGTGCGCTAAACCACCGAGTGTGTAAGAGGCCTCACCAGTTAGCGTGCCCCAACCATTCAAGAACATCGAGTACTCCAGCCGAGCTTGTGCAGGGAAGTAGACAGTCTTAGAGATCGCGTTCACGTTGGTTTTTATTCCCACTTGTGTCAGCATCTGGCCCAGACCTTGGCAAATTGCGCCATCCCCAGGCAATCGGTCCGCCGTGCAATATAAATCCACTTCAAACCCATCTGGATATCCGGCATCCGCAAGCAATTCCCTTGCTTTAGTAGGGCTGTACTCCGGCATCGGGATGTTCTCACTTGAACCAAAGAAACCCGCTGGCATCATTTGATTTGCTGGCCTGCCTAAACCTTCCAGAACGATATCCACCATCGTCTGACGATCTATGGCATGATCTACAGCCTGACGCACCCTAAGATCACGAAAAGGGTTTTCAGCCAGGTCTGATCCGTCGATGGCGCGCACTAGAGGTGTGTCTTCGCGCTGATCCAATTGCAGGTTCATGATATAGACACTGTCACCCTTGACCGCATCAATGTTGGCGTCACGCTCAAGGGCGAGGTAATCCACTGATGAGACATAGTTGATCAGGTCGACTTGGCCCGCCTTCAACGCCGCCAGACGCGAACTGTCGTTAGGGATTTCTCTACGGATCACGGTTTCCCAAGCGCCTTCGCCGCGCCAGTAATCCGAATTTCTGTCTAACACCAGATCACCTTTTGGTTCCCAGCTGGTGTATTTGTAGGGGCCGGTACCGATAGTGGCCACGCCCGAGTTGAAGCCTTCAGCAGATGTCTCAAGTGTGGAATAATCTGCCGCCGCGTCGGACGAGACGATAAATAATCGGATGAAATCATTAGGCAGTGTTGCCGCTTGACCGTCCGTGTTGATGTGCAGTGTATAAGGGTCAATGATGTCAACACTCTCAACTCTGCGCACATAGATTGCCGTGGTGGTCGGACCGGTCACAACCGGTATACGCTCAATCGAAAACTTCACGTCCTCGGCATCAAAATCGGATCCGTCGTGGAACTTCACGCCTTCGCGCAGCTTAAATTCCCACGTATCTTCATCTACCGATGTCCAGCTAACCGCCAAACCTGGTTCAATCTGCAGGTCGTCACCGGACCAGACCAAGGTATCAAAGATATGCTTGGCCGCTTCTGCGTGAGAGCCAAGCGCGGAGAAATGAGGATCCATCGACTCGGGGCCGCCGCGGACCCCTATTGTTAGCGTCTGTGCAGTTGCTACACCCGCTGTTACTACACCTAGTCCGAACACCAATGGTGCAAGGAATTTCTGGTATCTCATAATTTTCCCTTTCAGATAGTAGAAGTAGGCAACATGCCTACTACGGTTGAACTTGTAAATTTCTTGTTCCATTTGGAACTTGCATTCACAACATGTAGCGAGATAAAGTTCCAGTCAAGTTCAATTTGGAACTCACTATCTAATATAAGGACGAAGCGCTTATGTCAGGTTCGCAGCCAAACTTTGATGAAGAATTGGGCAAACCCGAGATAGGGGGTGAAGCTGAAATCAGTCCAGGAATGCTGGATGCAAAATTATGGGGTAACCCCTGCCCTTTCACATTTCGAATTAACTATTTGGCGCTGCTGTATAATACCCCGCTCTATAATTGGGTGCAGGACACCTACGGACTGAAGCGGCCCGAGTATGTTGTTATTTATTCCCTAGCCTTAGCCGAAGGCGGTAGCGCGAGCGACATTTCGAGGACCTCCGGCTTTCCAAAGAATACGCTCAGCCGTGCAGTAAAACGGCTTGAGCTTATGGGCATGATCGAGGCGCGTGTGCAGACACCAGGTGGGGGACGTAAACAGGCGTTGCAACTTTCCCAAAAGGGCTTGTCACTCTTCAATGTGACCCGTCCCGTATTCGAGGCTCAAGAGCAGCGCATGCTTAAAGCATTATCTGACGGGGAACGCCAAATGCTGTCCGAACTCATGACAAAAGTAGTCTTAGGAGCAGAAAACTGGGCAGGCGAGCTGCCACAGGAGGCTTTAGCAGCTACCTCCCTTAAAAACGAAGGACAACCTCAATGAGAATTGCCGATTTGAACTGGCGTGACGTAGAGGAGGCTGCCGCCCTTGATCCACGCTGTATTTTGCCAATCGGATCAACCGAGCAACACGCACAGCTATCACTTTGCGTGGATATGATCTTGGCTGACAAGGTATCTAATGATGCAGCCGGGCCACTAAATATTCCCGTCTTTCCAGTAATGCCATACGGATTAGCCCCCTATTTCAACGCATACCCCGGCACAATCTGTTTACGAGTAGAAACACTAATGGCTGTGATGCGCGACGTTATAGCATCGGTTCGCCGCGCAGGGTTCCGTCAAATTCTGATCGTAAACGGGCATGGCGGCAACAACCCTGTAGCGGCCTTGGCACAAGAACTTATGGGTGATTACGCAGATACTTCTATCAAGTTTCACAACTGGTGGAATGCACCTAAAACTTGGGCGAAAATTCAGGAAACCGACAGCAGCGGATCGCATGCCAATTGGATGGAAAATTTTCCCTGGACTCGACTAGCTCATGCACCCGCTCCGACCGGCGAAAAGCCGAGCATCGACATGGCGTTGATGCGAGCCGCTACACCCACCCAGGTGCGTGAAATTTTGGAAGACGGATCATTCGGCGGCCTTTGGCAGCGGCCTGATGCAGAAATGCAGGCTATTTGGGAAACCGGAGTGGCAGAGACGCGCGCCGCATTAGAAGGACCTTGGGGGAGCACACGCAATGGATGAGCCAATTCTGATTTGGGGTGCTGGTGCCATTGGAGGTATCCTTGGCGCATATTGGGCACGGGCTGGCGTCCCAGTTTTGATGGTTGATATTGTTCCGGAACACGTGGCTGCTTGTAATACTCGGGGCCTTTCCATCGAGGGGCCCGTCGAGGAGTTTACTCAAATTGTATCGTGCGTTACCACTGACCAACTAAAGGGTACTTATGGTCGCATAGTACTAGCCGTAAAAGCCCAAGCAACTGAAGCCGCGCTCAAGCAGTTGATGCCACACTTAGCGCAGAACGGCTTTATCTTATCTGCGCAAAACGGGTTGAACGAGCATGTGATAGCGAAGCATGCTGGCCCCGAGCGTACCATCGGGGCCTTCGTAAACTATGGTGCTGACTGGGTTGGCCCTGGTCGCATACTCTTTGGCAATCGCGGAGCCGTGGTGCTAGGCGAAATTGACGGCAGTGAGCGTCAACGTACCAAAGACATGTTCGCGCTTTTGCAGATATTCGAACCAGATGCAGTGCTGACCCAAGATATCTGGGCTTATCTTTGGGGAAAGATGGGATACGGCGCAATGCTGTTTGCCACCGCATTGACCCATGACAGCATGACCATTAATTTTGCTGACCCCTCACGCGGCCCAGTATTGATAGGTCTTGCACGCGAAGTTATGCGCACCGCCGTAGCTGAAGGAGTCGAACCAAAACCTTTCAACGGATTCGAGCCTGCGGCTTTTATGCCCGGCGCAACAGATGCCGCAGCCCTACAGAGCCTTGCAGATTTGGCTGAATTTAACTCCAAAACCGCCAAAACTCACACGGGCATCTACCGCGATCTGGCAGTGCGCAAACGTAAAACTGAAGTCGACCCACAGGTTGGAAACGTGGCCGAAATTGCCGCAAAACACGGCATCGACACTCCGCTTTTATGCCGGTTAGTTGAATTAATACACGACATTGAAGAGGGTCGACGCGACATATCGATCAACACCTTCTATGAACTAACCAAGGTGCAGGCATGACGGTCCGCACTGCACTTGTGACAGGTTTTGTCGGCGGTATCGGGGCCGCAATCGCGACACGACTTTCAGCGAGCGGAGCAAAAGTCATAGTGAGCGATCTGGCCGGTGATGCGCTTCAGGATGCTGCTGACAAATTAGGGTTGCCCGCCATTGCCTGTGATCTGACCAATTCAGCTTCGGTGAAGGCTGCCGTACAGCAGATTACCATTGACCATGCCGCACCAGATATTGTGGTCAACGCCGCTGGAGGTGTCCTTGGCCAAGTAGGCACCCCACTAGAAGATGTAGATTCGCAAGCGTGGCACAGCATCTTTGCTGTCAACGTAGATGCGACGCTTTATTTAACCCAAGCCCTTGTACCAAAAATGAAAGCGGCGGGTTGGGGCAGGATTGTGACTATAAGCTCTGGCGCGGGTCTTCGACCTAGCCTGACAGGAATTCATGCCTATACGGCAGCAAAACACGCACTGGTCGGTCTAACTAAACAGCTCAGCCTTGAGCTGGGTCAACATGGCATAACCGTCAATTCCATCGCTCCTGGTTTCATCCTGTCTAATCCCGCGACATGCCGACAATGGGACGCTTTCAGCCCAGACGAACAGGCACAACTGGTCAGTCGCATTCACACCCGCAGATTAGGGTCACCCGAAGACATTGCCTCCGCTGCCGCATTTTTGACGTCGCAGGAGGCTGGATGGATCACGGGTCAAATCCTGAGCGTTGATGGCGGTATAACCTGAAAAGAGATCCCATGACCGATGCAGTCCTTGCCCATGCACTTAATAGAAAACCGCAGTTAATCGAAGTCTTAAAAACGCTTGTTGCCTGCCCTTCCATCGGGGCCGATCCAGCGATGTCAAAAGGTATGGAAGATGCCCGACAACTGATCGAAGCACACATTGATGCAATGGGTTTTAAGCGCTTAAAACGTCTAACACCGAGCGATGGGAGCGGGCAGCCTGCTATTTATGCTGAACGGATGGATGCGCCTGGCAAGCCAACGATACTTATCTACGCGCATTATGATGTGCAGCCGCCAGACCCGTTGAACAAATGGGACACACCGCCATTCGAGCCTGCTGAGCGGGACGGCAGGCTTTATGGCCGTGGAATCTCGGACGATAAAGGCCCGATGATGATCGCACTAGATACGCTTGCTGCCTTTGTCGCCGTCGAGGGGCTGCTGCCAATTAACGTTAAGTTGCTGATAGAGGGCGAGGAGGAAACAGGCTCCCCGTCCCTGCCAGGCATATTGGAAACACATAGTGACCTACTTGGGGCTGATGCGGTGTTATCAGCGGACGGTGCACGCTGGCGGCCTGACCTGGTGGCACTGAATATTGGATCACGCGGCAACGCAGGCTTTGAGATGCGCGTACAGACCGCAGGGCAAGACCTGCATTCGGGGCGTTATGGCGGCATTGTAGCGAACCCGTTGCATGTCCTTTCAACCCTCGTCGCAAGCTTGCACGATGCACAAGGTCACATCACAGCACCCGGATTTTATGATGGCGTGGTGGAGCCGACACATGACGAAAGCACTGAGATCGCCGCGATACCTTATGACGAGGAGAGCTCTTTTGCCGCCATCGGCGCACAGCCATGTGGTGAGGCAGGATTCTCCACCCTTGAGCGGCTTTGGATGCGGCCCACCTTGGACGTTAACGGCATGTGGGGGGGGTATACCGGTGCCGGTTCTAAAACGGTAATTCCAAACGAGGCCTTTGCCAAACTTACGATGCGCCTTGTCCCAGGCCAAGATCCACAACGTGCAAAGAAGGCCGTGATTGAACACCTTAAGGCGCAACTTCCCGCTGGGAGTACTATGGAAATCTACGGCGACAGGGGCCAAGGCGGGGCCTATGCTGTGCCGCCAGATCATCCACTGTTGAAGGCCGCCCTGGCAGCCCTTGAACACACGACAGGGCAATCACCTCTTAAGGTCCGCATTGGCGCCTCTCTACCACTAACCGAGATCGTATCGCGTGTGTTAGGGTTAGATACGGTGATGTTCTCATTTGCACTGTCAGATGAAAACTTCCACGCGCCAAATGAGTTTTTTCGCCTATCCTCGATTGCCGATGGCCTTGCAGCGTGGGTTCAAATTCTCCGCCAGCTTGCTGAAATAACACCCTCAGAATTTACTCCCTATCGCCGCACGTGACAAGCAATGTCGCCATCAACAATAGTTATGGCGCGGCCCTTCTCGTAGCCGCCGCGGGCCTTTTCACCATAGACGTGACTGTTTTGAGGTTTCTCTCACCTGACGTACCATTTTCGCAGATCATCTTTTTTCGCTCTGTTTGCCAGCTTGTTATCGTCACCCTTTGGATTGGATGCACACGCCCTTCGTTATTCCACTCAACGTTCTGGTTAAAGCTGGTGGTCCGAGGGATAACAAGTCTGGTCTGTTGGTGGCTCTATTACGCAAGTTTTCTGACATTAGACCTCGCGCTCGCTTCCACACTAACTTTTACTACGTCCCTTTTCGTTGTTACGATGGCACCATTTGTGATGGGTGAGAGGATTGGTATGGTACGGTGCCTCACCACCGTCCTCGGGTTCGTCGGAGTTATCATAGCCAGCAACGTGAACAGCCTGAACATGGAAAAAGGCATGCTATTTGGACTCGGTTCAGCCTTTATGGCGGCAATTTTAATCTTTCAAAATCGATTACTTGCACGCACTGAACATACCGCGACAATCATGTTCTGGATCGGGCTGGTGGCCAGCGCGGGTACCATGCCCATGGCCTTGGCAGGTTGGACAAACCTTACTTTAACTGATGCGTTATTACTTTTGACTGCAGGAACCTTTGCAACAATAGGAATGCTCCTTACGGTCGAAGCCTACAGATTTGGCGAAGTGTCTGCGCTTGCTGCATTTCCCTACGCGCGAATTCTCTTTGCACTAACAATCGGATATTTCCTTTTTGCAGAAGTTGCCTCAATGCGGGAGTTATCTGGTGCGGCCATAATTATAGCATGCGGCCTACTAGCAAATAGATCTCGTCGTTCAATAGGTTCATAAAATCGGAAATTTAAAGGCGCGAGATAGATGCAAGAATCAGAGCATTTCTGAGCCACATCTCCTTTTTAAAGCCAAAGCGGTTTGTGTGCCGCACTGACTTCAAACAAAGGATGCGACCGTAAGTCCTTTGACGTCATGTTTGGCTATGCATTCAGCAACGAAACCAGAAGATTTGAGGTCTTCGACCACAACCGCTAGCCACGCCGCCGCCGCCACGTTTTTTCGGGGCGTCCCAACTGCCTGCTGCACAGTGCTGAACTGACCCTCTAAGATACGGGCCCCTGGTAAGCGCTCCACATCTGCGATGAGACGCGGGCGCAAACCGGCGAGCGCATCGATTTTGTGCTCCACAAATGCATCAAAGGAGCTCTCGATACTGTCAGTCCGTAAAAGCGTGGCATGTTTGAGATTATTATCAAGCCACAGGCCATATGCCGCGCGTCCTGTCGTTACTATGCGAATACCAGGCCGGTCAACATCAGCTATTGACTTGATTTGCGATCCATCAGGCACCAAAAAAGTTGATACGATCTCACAGTAAGCGCTGCTGAATGTAATCGTCTGGGCACGCTGAGGCTCCGCCCCTATATTCCCAATACTCCATTCGCCGCTTTCCGCAGCATCAGCCAACGAGCCAGGATCAGGGTATCTAACATATTCGACAGCCACGCCTAACTGCCGTGCAATTTCTGTAGCCATATCGGGCGAGACACCTACTGGATCCCCGTTTGCAGCAGTATCCGTCACAAGCAGAAAATTACTCAGGTTTATACCTGCGAGTAACCTCCCAGTTGGAGCAAGTTCGGCGACGACAGCCGGATCAGCATCAGTTTTCCTCATTAGTATTACCTACATCTTAAGCACAATTGCACATAAATTTTCTAGCGTTGTCTAGCGCAGAGGGACTTCGAAAGGTAGGTCGAAAGATCCAGGTCCGTCTCACCGTCCTCATCCGCTATACTGCTCTTGGCATACCTATCACTGAGCCAGTAGGCTAAGTCCGCCTGTGGTAAGGGGAAGCTCGACCAGCAAGTGGTTGTGCAACAAAGCCATCTGAAATAGCAGCCTGTCATGCTGGTTTGTATCAATGTTCCTGCTGCGCATCTTCTATAAAACATTCAATTTTCAAAGGCAGGCAGTAAGCCGGCCCAGCCGTTTGGTTAGCTTCATATTTTCCGAATAATCGACGGGGATAACAACAAGAGCGGGCCCCTTATGATCAAGTGCTGAGCGTAGCGTGGATTGCAAGCTCGCCGCTTGGTCGCAGACATCCACTTTCCAGCCAAAACTCTGCCCCAACTGCATCCAGTCGGGGTTAGAGAAGCTGAGATCGGTATGGGTCCCAAACTCCTGCTCCTGCTTCCATGCGATCAGCCCATAGGAATGGTCTTCCCAGACCAGCATGGTGATGTCCGATTTCAGCCGTGATGCCGTTTCCATCTCCTGTACATTCATCAGGAAATCGCCGTCACCCGCGAGGCCAAGCACCTTTCTGCTCGGGCAGCTCATTGAGGCGCTAATCGCACCAGGCAGCGGCATCCCCATAGAACAGAAGCCGTTCGAGATAATACATGTCCCTGGTTCATGCGACTGATATTGTCGGGCTACCCACATTTTGTGAGCACCGACACCGCAAAGAAGAATGTCCGAAGGCCCGAGGCAGGCGCGCACATCCGCGATCGCTTTTTGCGGCTTGATCAGCCCGGTATCAGATTGATTACGATGTTCTTCAAACTCCTCAAGCATCTTCTGACGCAGGGCTTTTTGGTCACCAAGATCAAATTCTGTGTCACCCATTGCCGCCTTTTCTTTCAATGCGGTAATGGACGCGGCCAAATCGCCGACAACCTCCACCGCAGGGATATAACGGCCATCAACCTCGGCAGGAATAAAATCTAGATGAACGATTTTCTTGTCGCCTGATGGGTTCCATTTGTGGGGCGGGTATTCGACCATGTCATAACCCATTGTGATGATCAGGTCTGCGCCATCAACAACCGACATCGGAAAATCGCGCTGACCCAAACCGATAGTGAAAAGACAGTGTGGGTCCTCCAGATCAAGCGCGCCCTTCGCCATGAAGGTCATCAACACGCCGATGCCCGTCGTCTCACAAAATGACCGCAAGGCGGCGCTAGCCCGTGTTCTGATTGTCCCGTTGCCCGCGATGATCAATGGGCACTTTGCCGCTTCGATCAGCGCCCACGCCTTATCTACGGCTTCACCATTCGGGGATGGTCGCCGGACAGCAATGCGGGCCAGCGGCACGGCGTCAGTTTCCATCGCTGCGATATCCTCGGCCAATTCAATATGCACTGCACCGGGTTTTTCCGCCTCGGCCAGCTTGACCGCCTTGCGCACAATCTCTGGGATCGCATCGGGCGTCAGAATCGCCTGCGACCACTTGGTGACCGATCGGAACATCCCAACGGCATCCATCATCTGATGGCTTTCTTTATGCTGCCGCGTCGTGGCCCCCTGCCCGGTAATGACCAAGAGCGGCGCACGGTCCATATTGCCGTCAGCGACGCCTGTCATCAGGTTAGTGGCACCGGGCCCAAGTGTACCAAGGCAAACGCCAACTGTACCTGTTAGGCGCCCATGGACGGCAGCCATGAATGCGGCGCCCTGCTCGTGGCGGGTAATAACAAACTGAATCGAAGAGTGCTGCAATGACAGCATCAGATCAGCGTTTTCTTCGCCCGGAACGCCAAAGATGCGTTTGATGCCTTCGTTTTCAAGGCATTTTACAAAAAGGTCAGTTGCTTTGATCATTGGCCCTCACTTTTGGCTATTTGCTATTTTATGCATCAGCTAGTGGTTTCCACCGCCAATAGGTCTGTAAATTAATAATTATGCAGGTAGCCTGAGCAACCTGGGCCATTTTGTTCCAAACACCCGATTTCGGCCCTAGAAGGTTGTGCTGATGCCACCGACGAACAACTGCTGAGCAAAAGCGTCTTCGTGGATGACGTTATTAATTCAGCAGCACTGTGAAGAGAATCTTTTGTGGCGGTCAGAACGCTCCATACTAACGGCTTGCTTAATAGATGGGCCAGGACAGGAGTTTAGCTGGAGGTTAGACCTAGTGTTCATCGGTCGGGTTTCGCGCAACGTTGCAATGCCTGTATTTGGTCAAGCTGCCTGTTGGTCCTCCATCTGGGCAAGCATGTATGTAGGCTCGCCCATCTTCTCGAGCAAACTCATCTGGCGGGTCAGCCAATCAATATGACTTTCTTCTTCGATTGCTATGTCCTCAAAAAGACGTCTTGTGCCGATATCATTATCTTTGGCAGCATCTTGGGCAGCCTGCGTGTAGAACAGCACAGCACCGCGTTCCTCACCAAGATCTCCGCGAAACAGCGCATCGAGACCTGGTGCTTGGATCGGCGCTTTGGCGGCTTTGACTCTAGGCAATCCCTCAAGATAAAGGATCCGATCGATAAATCGACCGGCATGGTCAAGCTCCTCGCTCATTTCTTCGCGCATTTTTTCAGCCAGTCGATCAAGCCCCCAGTCGTCCAGAACATGGGTGTGCAGCAGATACTGCTGGATCGCAGTCAGTTCCATCGACAATGCGGTTTGAAGATTCTCAGTACTCTTGGTCATATAATCAGTCCTTCTTCATTAAATCGGCTCGGATCAGCAGATCAACGATCAGCCAAAACGCCTGATAGGCTTTCCAACTGCATGGCCAAGGTCACGCCCAGCTGAGCTCAACCCATCCATGGTATCAGGCAACGTGCCTTTTTGCGCCTTGCGAGCTTCATTGTATTGCTTCTCAGTTTTTGAAAACTTCGCCTTCAGCTCATTAACCTCACGCACATAAGCAGGTTTTGCCTCATCGTCAGCGCCCGCGGCCTTAGCTTCAAGCTTTACAACTTGAACCTTCCATTCGGCGAGTTGACTTTCAAACAGCTCAAATTGAGTTTCTGACGTATTCAATTTTCGATCTCCCTCGTAATATCGGGCTGAGCGCCAAAGCGCGCCCATCGGCGTCTCCTACTCATAGGGATTTCTAAAAATAACACGCTGAGAGACTCCTGCACTGATGTCGATCATGACTCAAAAGTTCTGGTTCGCATTTTACAGTTAAAGCCGCATTGCTTGCAGCAAGCCATCGATGCGATCTATTGAAGGGTAAACCCGACCCACAGCACCACAACCAGGTTAGCGGCGATTATCGGGCCCAAAGCCCTGATCTGGATCAGCGTATGGACTTCAGGTGTGATTTACTGTCTTATAGTCTGATTCAAAAACTTTTCGAACGATTTCAGTTTCTTACGAGATGTGGTGTGACGCGTCTAATGTGTGCGATGAAGATCTAAGCCTCTGCGCTTGCGTTAGATTCTTCCCAATCTTTTAATAGGCGGCGACATCGGTTCAGCCAGGCGAACTTGCGTTCAGCGACCCACCGGCGCGGCAGCACTTCAAAGCCCTCTGTGGTATCCGAGCGCTTGATAATCTGGACTCTCCACCGGCCGAGTACTTTCAGTGCGTCCCGCAGTTTGGGCCCTGCATATGCTGACCTGAGGCTTGTTGCCGAAGGCGCTCTGTCCAGCGCGCATGGCCATGTCCATCAGGCGGCCTACGGTGTATTAGTGCTTCGCCATAGCGATTTCGGTGTCATTGACCATGATTGGGAACGACAGGATCAGATTTTCCAGATACTGAATTTGGGTCTTTCAGATGAAGGCTCGATTTTGGCTGCTTGCGTTCATTGCGGTGCTTACGAAGACGCTGCCATCGGCGCTGACGGCTTTTGCGCTGCTAGTGTTACTTCCCAGAGTTCCGAGGTCAGTTGCTGTTGTGCTGCAGCCCACCCATGAGGCGGCACGCCCTTGGAAGCTTGCGTTGAATGCGTAGTCTACGATAACCTGCCATCGGCGCTGAGCTACGCAAGCGCTACTGGAGTAGGCGGTTTTGGGCACGTGAATATTTCTCAACAACCTCTGGAAATGTAACCGACGACGTCATTACACAGTATCTGGAATTACATTCCTCTAAATAATGCTATCGGCGTCAGCCGGTAGCCCTTCATTTAGCCGAAAACTGCTTTTTTGATTTGCTGAAACCATTCCCTTTTACACTCTAACTGGGTTACCTTATGGTACCAAGTCTTCGTGTGCGCCCGCGTGCGACGCAATATTTGTCCTCTCAAGTGAGTTTTCCCTCACCATCTTTGGGTGTTTGCCCATGACTGGAAGCCACCCCTAAATCTGGTTCTATTTGAACGTTGCGTGCTGTGGATTTTGCCATATCAAAAAACCACCCTGTTGCCTTGTTTAGACATACGATTGTCCTGTCGATTGGCATACTGGTTGCAGTCAGCATAATCGGTTTGTTTTAAGCAGCCACTCGGCCCGCCTCATCACTGGCCCTAATTGGCAGTGATCTGCTGAATGACCGACTGTATTCCCTTGGCCACAGTATACGCCACACCAATGGGCATGATAATTCCGTAAGTGGCGATAAGCAGATATGTCTGCATTTCCAAAAAAATCCCATGTGCTTTTTCTTAGGCTTTGTCTCTCTAACAATGACCGTTAGTTGAACGCCTATGAACGCCACTTGTGCGTGCCAAAAGTGATGAAGGTCGTGTAACAAGTGCCAGAATGTGAGCGGTAACAAATGCAACAAGGATATCCGATGGACTGGGACAAGTTACGAATCTTTCACGCGGTTGCAGACGCAGGGTCACTGACGGCGGCGGGCGACACACTACATTTGTCGCAATCGGCGGTATCGCGCCAAATTCGCGCGCTCGAAGAATCACTGTCGACGATATTGTTTCACCGTCACGCCCGTGGTCTGATCCTGACCGAACAGGGCGAATTGCTGTTTGATGCAACCAAATCCATGTCGCGCCGCCTTGATGCTGCCAGCGCACGGATCAAAGATTCTGCCGAGGAAGTCTTTGGTGAGCTGAAAGTCACCACCACCACAGGCTTTGGCACTCTCTGGCTCGCGCCACGTCTGCCTGCGCTTTATGAAAAATATCCCGACCTGAACATCGACCTGATGCTGGAAGAACGCGTGCTGGACCTGCCGATGCGCGAAGCTGACGTGGCCATCCGCATGAAAGAACCTTCACAGGCCGATCTGATACGCAAAAAACTGATGACCGTTCGCATGCGGCTTTATGCAACCCAGACATACCTCGACAAGATCGGTGGATTTGATGAAATGGAAGATATCGGCCGTCATCGGCTCATTTGTCAAAGCCCCAGCGCGTTCCAGGTCGCGGCGGGAGCAACCCTCGTCGGGCATCTGCTTAGCTATGACAAACCCAACCTTTTGTATGTAAACAACTACTTCGGCGTACTTCAGGCGGTGTTGTCTAACCTTGGAATTGGCGTTCTGCCCGATTATGTCACCGAAGACTTCCCTACACTTGTGCGCGTTCTGCCCGAGATTGAAAGCGGCGAAGTCCCTGTTTACCTCGCCTTTCCTGAGGAGCTGCGCCAGTCCAAACGCATCACGGCTTTCCGCGATTTTGTTCAGGATGAAATTATCGCCCACCGCCGAAGTATTCGCGATGGCGCCAAAGTGGTCGTGTAGGTACATCCGATGACATAGCTTTGGTCGTGACCCATGTGCCACCCGCATAGCGGGGATGCGTCAAATTCTTCCGTTATTGATTGCTCGACTCACCGCTGCCTCATAATTAGGCGGCATAAGGTGGCATTGCCGCTTTATAACTCCCTGTTGGACTTTGCCGGGCCTTGTGCCCGGCGTTTTTTTGTCTAACGCCCCCGCGTCTTTGCCGCATCCCCCTTATAAACGACATTAAAGCAAGCAAAGGTCGTTGAGGCGGACTTTCCAAAAACGTGCCATAACGACACGGGGTTATTGGCATTTAACGATTGATACCTTCAAGATGAGATGACAGCCCACACAAAACCCAAATATTACCATCGCCATCTGGCCCATCCACCAAGAAATTGTTCACGACATGCCTCAAATTTTTAGCTCAACCTTGGATCTTGACGGTAAATACCTGCGTTTCAGTCTGGCCAATAGGCCCGTTCATGCGGCCTGCCCGTTCAAACGCCCATAGAAACTGCGCTCAAGATGCAGCTCCCCTGCCCCGGCCTTTTCGACCATGCCGCGTAGGTATCCACCTGGTGAATTGATTTCGCCTGCGCAATGTTTGTCAAATACCAAAACAAGAGCTGCTGTCGCAACCTGTGTTCCAAGCCGGGCTTGCGCAAGGTTCCACGCATGGTCCGAAACGCCAATCATCGGTCTGAGTTGACCCACAATCCGATGAAGATCGCTCCAGTCCTTCAGGTATCCACCCAAATTGCGCGCCCAAGAGGCAAATTCAGGACAAGCCTGCATGACAGTTGGTAAATCTAAAGCTGCCCCACGCTTTTTGCGTGCTTCAGTTACCCAGTCTTCCAATCCCACATCCACACGCTCTTCGGGTGGAGCATTTAGCACCACACTTTCAACGTTCTCTACTTCTGAGGACTTACACACTACAGGATTAAGTTGATTTGTATTTAGTATATGAGGTTCAGTAGTGGCCCCCTTGGGGTCCATATTCTTAGTATTATTAACAACTGAACTTTCAATTAGAGGCAGGTTTTCCACAGCCTCAAAAGTTTCAGTTGCCTTGAAAAAGGATACCTCGACGCGCTCCTGCAGTGCTTTAAACCAAGCCAAGAGTCGCTCTAACGTCTCAGAGGCTTCTTTACGGCGTGGTAGCCGCCCCAGTAGGTCTTCGAACACAGTTGTCAGTTGCGCCCAAGGACCGCTCAGCGTGCCGTTGAGAGCTGCCTCGATGCGAGCACGGATCATACGGCGCGCCACTGTGATCTGGCGCTTCAGGCGTAAGCAGAGTTCACGTTCGGCCTGTAGTTCGACGTGGAGATGCCCGAACTCATCCACACGAGCCGACATAGGCGACAGATCAAAGCCATAAGCCTCAACAATTACACCATCCGCGTCCCTATGGCCCCAGCGTTTGCCATTGGGGCTGTCTTTGAAGGCGATGATACCGGCTTCAGCCAAGCGCCGCGCATGACGTTTTAGGGCTGACAGAGAAAACCCAGTCTGCTCCATCAGATACGCGTTGGAGGCCCAAATGATAGGCCGCCTGCCCTCCTCCCAGTCCTGGGCCTTTGTGAAGGCTCCAAGCGTGTCCAGAAGCATCATGTCGCTGGCTTTCAGGCCTATATGCGCCCCCACTCGCTTCACGGCCACGAAGGCCTTAGATTTGGCTATAGAGGCCCGCTCACCAGCTTGAGCGAATTGCTCTCCTGTCGCTAAGCCTGCGGTGGGTTTGCGCCAGCCAGTTGGTCTTTTGCTTTCAATCTGGTGCCTAACAGGACCAGTTACCCCGAAGGGCGGTTGTCTAAAATGTCCCATATGTTTCTAAACGCCGCAGATACCCGTTCGCCCAAAGGCGTTTTTTTGTTGTGCGGCGATTCGGGGACTGCTAAGATTGAAGTGTGAGAACAATCAGCGCTTTGGCGTTGCAGCCCTCGGAACTCCGGTTTCGAGGGTTTCTTTTTGCGTTATCCTCCTTGTTTGCTCTTATCCTCAGTTCTCCAGTTAACAGATGTTAACTGGCATTATCCTCCAGTTTCGTCCTGAAACGACTGGTGGGATTCCTCGATCAGACGGTCGATGTTGTTATCGATCCAGTCTGCAAAACCTTTGGTGGCCCCTGCCCGCTTCACCGTCAGCGAAACCGCCGACTTGGTGGACCTAACAATAGCTCCCTTCACTGGGGTTCTTTCGGATGGCCGCGCCTCTTTAGCACCACGTTTGGTCAAACTGGCGAGTGCCGCTTGCAGTCGGGCATCAGAACCCGCGTTCTTTGGGCACTCTGCTAGCAGCTTGAACACATCACCTTCAGAAATCGCAGCGCTCTCGAAAGCGGCAGCTAAGGCCATCCACTTGGGTCGACCCGCACCGTGCGCAGGTCCAATCGCCACCCCTACTAAATCAGGAATCAGACGCGCCACACGTTCAAGTTGGGACAACGTGTTCTTGCTGATTGTCAGCGCTTGCTGGGCCTGCTCTCGAGTGTAACTCTGATCAAGGATTGCTTGAGCAAAACGCGCACGTTCATAAAAACTCAAGTCTTGTCTGCTGGTGTTTTCCAAGCCCTTCGCAATCAAAGCTTCGCTATCGTCCAATGTTCGGATTAGTGCTTTGACGGGAACGCCCAGCTTCCGGCATGCCAAAATGCGGCGTCGGCCATAAATGACCTCAAACTTGCCGTCCCGATGCTCTGCAGGACGCAATAGAGCTGGAACTTGTTGCCCACTGTTTTTAATACTTTCTGCAAGGTCCTGAACGTCTTCATCAGCAGCGTTAACAGCTGTTAACTCCAACCGATCTTGCGGCCCCCAAGGCATGATCAACGACGTATCAATATCCTGAATGCCACCTAAACCAGCTCTAACCGAACCCACGGTTCCTTTGGGCAGAGTTCGATGTGCACGAGCCGTTACAGAAGGTTTTTCAAACGAGGCTTCGTCTTCAGTCGCAGCGGCGATAGCGGCCAAGATACCAAATTTATTCTTGTCGAGTGCCATTAGATACGCCCCCATGCTTGTTGAACTAAGTCCGCGACGTCCGACCCAACGGCGTCCATGCTCTTGCGCGCGCGATCATAGGTACTGCGTGTCATGTCAGAACGTGCAACCTCGTAGATCGACATTTTCAACATCGACGCGTCGCCAACAGCAGTACTGCGCAGCGCCGTGGATGGAATAATTCGCTCCTGAAATAATGCTCGCATCAAGGACACGATTTGCTGACTTGGAATGTCGCTTGGGTCATCACGGGTAATCAAAAAACTGAAAAAGTCGTGGTCGATGCGGACACCGGTATCTTCAATCACCCCAAGATAGGCGGATGTCATTTCGATAAACTGCTGAGTTGAGGCAAGGTCAAGCATGCTAGGGGTCATTGGCACCAACACGGATGTTGCAGCAAAAAGCCCCGTGAGCGTCAAAAATCCGAGGGCAGGGGGGCTATCGATAATGACAACATCATAATTATCTTCTATTGGCGCAATCGCATTCGACAGACGTTCAAAAAACGCGGCACCTCGGCCAGCATTAACAGCTGTTTCAGTCTCGAACTCACTAAGTATGAGCCGAGCAGGGGCCAAATCAAGGCCTGGAAAATACGTGTCGATGATTACATCTGACAAGGGCAGGGGATCTTCATACCGTAAGGCGTCGTAGATCGTTAGCCCATCAAATTCTAATTCCGTTTGAAGACCACAAAACCCGGTCAAACTACCTTGGGGATCGAGATCCACCGCCAACACACGATAGCCACTCAGGCAAAGATAGTGACACAAATGAATGGTCGCAGTAGATTTTGCGGACCCTCCTTTAAAGTTCATTAACTGGACAACCTGAAGCTTGTCCCCCTTGCGACGACCAGGAACGTATTTTCCCACACTACGCGAACCGACTTCGAGCGCTTGGCGCATTGCCCAAATTTCATCCCCTGAGTACGAGCGTCGGCCGCCTGTGTTCACCACAGGCTCTACTAAGGTTCCCTCGCTATGGCATTTGCGCAGGAATTGTCCCGACACGCCCAACAGCTCAGATGTCTCTGTTGCACTAAATAGTCTCAAAGATTTGCGTTGATCAGGCGCATAAACTTGCGCTAGATGAGTGGCTAAAGCTATCTTGAGCCGTGCCGCCATTTGTTCGGTGACATCGGATTGAGACGCGGCCGAAATCGGTGCTGTCTTAAACATGGTTGCTCTTTTCCCGCTCATTGTTGCTTATTTGCGCAACTTACATCAGTTAAGCAGCGATTCACCTTCTTAAGTCAAGGGAAATATCTACAGGTGGCGAACTTTGACAAATACCCCCCAA